>JAICEW010000020.1 GCA_025923995.1 Vicinamibacteria bacterium
CCGACCCGGTGAACGCGTCGAGCGACTTCAGCTACACGCTCGCCGTCTCCAACGCCGGCCCCAGCACGGCCGACTCGCTCACGGTGACCGACGCGCTGCCGGCCGGCGTGACCTTCGTGTCGGCGACGGGCACGGGCTGGACCTGCGGCGAGACGGCCGGGACGGTGACCTGTACGCGCGCCACCCTGGCGGTCGGCGCGGCGGAGCCGATCACGATCACGGTGACGGCGCCGGCGGAGGGCGGGACGGTTACGAACACGGCGAGCGTCTCGACCACGACGGCGGACCCGGCCGCGGCCAACAACAGCGAGGGCGAGACGACGGACGTCACCGCCCAGGCCGACCTGTCGATCGTGAAGACCGACTCGGCCGACCCGGTGAACGCGTCGAGCGACTTCAGCTACACGCTCGCCGTCTCCAACGCCGGCCCGAGCACTGCCGACTCGCTGACCGTCACGGATACCCTGCCGGCGGGCCTGACCTTCGTGTCGGCGACGGGCTCGGGCTGGACGTGCGGTGAGACGGCCGGGACGGTGGCCTGCACCCGCGCCACCCTGGCGGTCGGTGCCGCCGAGCCGATCACGGTCACGGTGACGGCGCCGGCGGAGGGGGGGACGGTCACGAACACGGCGAGTGTCTCGACCACGACGGCGGACCCGGCCGTGGCCAACAACAGCGAGGGCGAGACGACCGATGTCACGGCGATCGCGGACCTGTCGGTCACCAAGACCGACGGCCAGACCGCGGCCGTCCCGGGCCAGAGCGTGACCTACACGATCGTGGTCTCGAGCGCGGGCCCCAGCTCGGTCGCCGACGCCACGGTTTCGGATGTCCTGCCGGCGACGCTGGAGAACGCAACCTGGACCTGCAGCGCGTCGGCCGGCTCGAGCTGCGCCGCCAGCGGCGCGGGAAGCATCAACGACTCCGTGGACCTGCTCGCGGGCGGCACCGCGACGTACACGCTGGCCGCGACCGTCAGCGCCAGCGCGACCGGCACGCTCGCGAACACGGCGACGGTCGCGAGCACCGTGGAGGACCCGAGCCTCGCGAACAACACCGCCACCGACACCGACTCGCTGGCGCCGGAAGCCGACCTGGCCGTCGCGAAGACCGACGGCCAGACGGTAGTCGTGCCCGGCCAGTCGCTCACCTACACGATCGTGGTCTCCAACGGCGGCCCCAGCGCGGTCACGGGCGCGACGGTGACGGACACGCTGCCCGCGGCACTGGAGAACGGCGCCTGGACCTGCAGCGCGTCGAGCGGCTCGAGCTGCGCCGCCAGCGGCGCCGGGAACATCGACGACACGGTGGACCTGCTCGCGGGCGGCAGCGCGACGTACACCCTGACCGCGACCGTCGGCGCGGGCGCGTCCGGCGCGCTCGTGAACACGGCGACGGTCGCCGTGCCGGCGACCGCGACCGACCCCAACTCCGCGAACGACACGGCGGAGGACGCCGACAGCGTCGTCGATCCGCTCGCGGTCGAGACCGAGCTGGGCCACGGCACGCGGCTGGTGACCGACCTGGCTTCGCTGGGCGTCAACGCCGACGAGGACCGGTTCCGCATCCACCAGGATCCGTGGTCGTCCTACGAGGTCATGGTGGACGCCGCGTCCGGCGACCTCGGCGCGGACGGCCCCGTGCTCGAGCGGCTGGCGGCGGACGGCGTCACCGTGCTCCAGACGGCCCGGCCCGTCGGCGTCGGCTCGGCCCGGACCCTGCGCTTCACCAACCCCACGGCCACTCCGGTGGCGGACCAGTCGATCCGGGTGAGGAGCGCAGGCTGCTCGAGCGACTGTGGAGCGGACGACACCTACCGCATCCGTGCGTGGGAGACGAGCGGCCGCCTGGCCCGCTTCAACAACGCGGGCTCGCAGGTGACGATCCTGCTGCTCCAGAACCCGACGGCGGAGACCGTCTCCGGGGTCGTCTACCTCTGGAACGTGACCGGTAGCCAGGTGGCGCAGGCGTCGTTCACCCTCGATGCGCACCAGCTGCTGGTGCTCAACACCGCGACGCTGGCGGCGGGGCTGAGCGGCGCCGTGACCGTCGTCCACGACGGTCCCTACGGCGGGCTCGTCGGAAAGTCGGTCGCGTTGGAGCCGGCGACCGGCTTCAGCTTCGACTCGCCGATCGGGAACCGGCTCCGCTAGGACCAAAGCCACCGCACGACCGGCCGCGGGCGAATCTCTTCCGGATTCGCCCGCGCCGGCTCCCGGCCGGAACATCATCGGAGCAGGGCCGATGACGTCCGTCCGGGAGGCTGCCGTGCTCCTGCAGAACAAGGTCGCCGTCATCTACGGCGCGGGCGGGCCGATCGGCGGGGCGGTGGCCCGTGCCTTCGCGCGCGAAGGGGCGCGCGTGTTCCTCGCCGGCCGGACGCGCGCGAAGCTGGACGAGGTCGCCGAGGACATCCGCTCGACGGGCGACGTCGCGCACACGGCGCTCGTGAACGCGCTGGACGAGCGGGCGGTGGACGACTACGTCGACGCCGTCGTCCGGCAGACGGGGCGGGTGGACGTCTCGTTCGACCTCATCTCGTACGCCGACGTGCAGAAGCCGCTGATGGAGATCACGGCCGACGAGTTCCTGCAGCCCGTCGTGACCGCGCTGCGCTCGCAGTTCCTCACCGCGCGCGCGGCGGCGCGCCACATGGTCCGCCGCGGCTCGGGCGTGATCCTGGCGTTCGGCGGCGGCGGCGCGCAGACGCTGGCGGGGCTGGGCGGCTTCAAGGTCGCGCTCGACGCGGTCGAGGGGCTCCGCCGCCAATGGGCCTGCGAGCTGGGCCGGCACGGCGTGCGCGTCGTCACGCTGAAGTCGGGCGGCGTCCCCGAGACGATCCCCGAGGGGACGGCGGGCGCCGGGGAGATCGCGGAGTCCATCCGCACGCGTACGCTCCTGGGGCGGGCCGCCACGCTGGACGACGTCGGCCACGTCGCCGCCTTCGTGGCCTCGGACCGGGCCCGCACGCTCACCGCGACCGAGGTCAACATCTCCTGCGGCGCGCTCGCGGACTGAAGGGAGGGACCGTGCGGACACTGACGGCGACGATCGTCCTGGCGGGTGTCGCGGCCTGCGCGCCCCCCAAGCCGGCGGACGTACCACCGGCGACGCAAGAGGCCCCACCCACGACGCAGGCGCCTCCGCCCACGACCGTCACCACGGCCCCTCCGACCGACGCCTGGCTCGGCCGCTGGAGCGGTGTCGAAGGGACGTCCCTCGAGCTGGCGCGCGCGGGTGGGGGCTACGCCGTCACCATCGCGAGCCTCGACGGGCAGCGGACCTTCGAGGGCGCCGCCGTCCGCGACCACGTCGAGTTCGTGCGCGACGGCCGCACCGAGTCCATCCGCCACGCCAGCGGCAGGGAGACGGGCATGAAGTGGCTGGCCCGCGAGACGAACTGCCTCGTGGTCACGGTCGGAAGCGAAGGGTTCTGCCGCACATCCTCCCGTTCTAGTCCATGAGCAGGTAGCGGCTCGTATCGCACAGGACCAGCGTCACGGCCTTGCCCCCGACCTTCGTCGGTGCGACGCCCTCCGGCTTGAGATCGTCGGGGAAGGTGGCCACCACCTTCACGGACGCCCCGCTGCCGTCCCAGCGCACCAGCCGCGAGGTGCCGGCGCCCTGGACGCCACCGGCGATCACCCAGTAGCCGCCGGCTCCGTCCGCCTCCATGCCGCGGATTCCCGACCCGCCCAGGTCCAGCGTCAACGGCGCGCCGACCTCGAGGTTCGCCGCGGTGAAGGCTCCACGCGGCTCGCGCAGCCTGGCCGGCACCACCTGCGCGCGGCCGCCGACGAGCGGTGCGCGAAGGCCGAGCAGGAGGCGGCCGCCCTTCGCATCCCAGGCGAGACCCTCGATATTGAGCCCCGCCTTCTTCCCGCCCTTGCCGGAGGACAGCGTGTCGGCGAGCAGCGAGGTGAGGTCGTCGATCGACTGCACGCCTTCGGCCCGCCGGTGCCCGCCGTCGATGCGGAACCGCACGAGACCCGCACCACCCGGCTTGCCGCGCGACTGGGATCCGACGACGTAGACGTGCGTGCCGTCGGTCGTGATGCCTTCCGGATCCACGACGCTGGTGCCGAGCGGGATCGCAGTGGGCGGCCCCGCCGGCGAGCCGTCCGCCGCGAAGTCCATCCAGAACACGGTGTCGGGCCGAGCGTCGTCCACGAAGAGCACGCCCTTGCCGTCGGGGGACTGGACGGCTCCCGAGGCCTCGTAAGGTCCGCCCGCAAGGGTACGCACGGGCCCGAGATCGGCGGCGCGTGCCGAGACGGCCGCCGCCAGCGCCACGGCCGCGACGGCGACCCGCAGGGCGGTCACCGGCCCACGGGGCCGAACAGCTCGATCTCGGCCTCGCCTCCCGAGCCGGCGATCAACGACCCGATCTCCTGGCCGTCGACCCACACGGTGAGCGCCGCGCCGGCCGCGACCCCCTTCACCTCGATCTCCAGCTCCTGCATCGTCTGGCCTTCGGCGGTTCTCGTCTCCACTTCGGCTTCGCCCGTGGCGCCCCTCGGCCCGGAGAGGACGGCCTTGCGCTCGCGCTCGCGTCCCGCCCCTTCCTTGGCCTCGCCGAAGGTGCCAGAGGCCACGACCTGCCCGGAGTCGTCCTTGAGCTCGATGGCGCTGGCGAAGGCCAGGTCCTTGGTGTTCGCCGGCAGCACGACCCGGTTCTCGGCCGCGGTCACCAGGACGACGGCGAAGACGGGTATGGCGGCCGGCATGAATGCGAATGGCATCCTCATGGGTCCTCCTCGGGGTGCCCCTCACCCTCGGGGATCCAAGATCAGGGCCAGATGGCCAGGCCGGGCAGGGAAGCCCTGAACATCGACCTCGGCGCGCCCTCGTCCAGGAATTACACCTGCAGGCCGACCGCGCGCATGAGCCCGATCGCGTTGCCCTTCTGGACCGGCCCGGGCTTGAGGCGGTAGTCGAACGCGATCACGTCCCCCTCGAGGTGGTCCTCGAAGTGCACGTTGGTGGCGCGCGGGGCCAGGCTGACCGCGATCTCGGCCAGCGCCAGGTCGTGCGACGTGACCAGGCCGATCGCGCGCAGCTCCAGCAGCGAGCGCACGACCGCCTCCGCGCCGATGCGCCGCTCCGCGGAGTTGGTGCCGTCGAAGATCTCGTCCATCAGGAACAGCGCGGGCACCGGACCGCGCGCGACGTCCAGCACCTGGCGGATGCGCTTGATCTCCGCGTAGAAGCGCGACTCGCCGTCCTGCAGCGAGTCCTGGACGCGGATCGACGCCCCCACGGCCAGCGGAGACAGGCGCAGCGACACCGCGCGCACGGGCGCGCCCGCGAGCGCCAGGACGGTGTTCACGCCGACCGTGCGCAGGAGCGTGCTCTTGCCCGACATGTTCGAGCCGGTGACCACGAGCATCTGGTGGCCCTCGTCGAGGACGACGTCGTTGCGGACCCCCCGCGCGGCCGGGATGAGCGGATGGGCCACGCCCGTCGCCTCGAGACGCGGGCCTGCGTCGTCGAGGTCGGGATACGGGTCCTGCGGGCTCTCGAACGCGTACGTGCCCAGGCTGGCGAGGGCTTCCAGCTCGCCCAGCGCCGCCAGCCAGCGCAGCGTCGCGGCACCGAAGCGGCGCCGCCAGCTCTCGACGGCCGCGGCGAGATGCAGGTCCCAGACCAGGTAGAAGGCCAGGACCCCGAAGATCACGTTGCCCTTCGACTCGTGCGCTTCCAGCCAGCTCTTGAGGCGCGCGATGGGGCGCGCCGGCGGGTCGCCCTCGGCCGTCAGCGCCTCGTGCAGCGCGCGGAGCCGTGCCGACTCGAAGCGCTCTCCGGTCAGGCGGCCGAAGACCTCCGCCAGGGCCTGCAGGTCGTGGATGGGCCGGCCGATGCGCTCCAGCACCGTCTGGCTGAAGGCGCGCGCGCGCCGGCCGCAGAAAGCGACGCCGGCCGTGGCGGCGTAGAACGGCGTGAGTCCCCACCAGTCGATGCCCGCGAGGCTCACGACCACCATGGCCGAGCAGGCGAAGGCCGCGGCCCTCAGCTCGGTCGGCACGGGGACGGGCGGCGCGGCCGCCCAGTCCGCGAGCGTCTTCGAGTCGACCGCATGCCGCGCCTCCGCCCCCAGCACGGCCATGTCCTCGCGCAGGTCGAGGCGCGGTCCCAGCTCGGCGGCGGCGCGCTGCCGCTCGCGCAGGGCCTCGAGGGGCGTGGCCGCCAGGAGCCACGACGCCAGGACGTCCTGCCCCGCATGCGTTCGGGCGACGCAGAGCCGCTCGAACACCGAGCCGCGACCGAACAGGTCGAGGTCGGCCGCGTAGGGATGATGGGGGTCGAGGAAGCGCTCTCCGGCCTCACCGCGGCCGATCCAGTCCCCGGCCAGCCGGTCGAGGGCCGCTTCGTGGAACGCGACCCGCCGCCGCGCGCGCGCCAGCCGACGCGCCACGCGCTCGTGCACCACGACCAGCACGAAGAAGGCGAGCGCGGCCAGGCCCAGCACGACGGCCAGCGCGCGGACCCACCCGAGAGCGATCAGCGCGGCGAGGGCCACCGCGCCCACGACACCGCGCGCGATGGAGAGGCGCCGGTCGCGCTGCTGGAGCGCCTCGACCTCGCTCCGCCGTGAGTCCAGACGGCTCGCGTACGCCTCGCGGGGATCCTGCAACATGCCCCCGCATCCTATCCGACTCGCGGGGGCGGTCCGACCGATCCGGCTAGGCGGCGGGTTCCTCGACCAGCACCGCGTGGTCCTTGCGGTCCAGGCGGAACTTGTCGGCGGTCGCCGGCAGGCGCTGTACGTCCTTCGCGAGACCGAGGGCCATCAGGCCGCGGATGACCATCCAGGTCATGTCGACCTCCCACCACTCGTGGCCGTGCCGCGCGGAGCGCTGGAACGCATGGTGGTTGTTGTGCCAGCCCTCGCCCCAGGCCACGAGGCCGACCCACCAAAGGTTGGTCGAGCCCTCGGGCGTGTCGTACGTGCGGTAGCCCCAGGTGTGCGACGCCGAGTTCACGAACCAGGTGGCGTGGAGGTTGATGACCATCCGCAGGAACGTGCCCCAGACGACGAAGGCCCAGCCGCCCCAGGCGTACAGCGCGAGCCCCACGATGATGTTCGGGAAGACGTGCAGGCGATTCATCACGCGGTGGACCGGGTCGGCCACCAGCTCGGGCGCGTGCTTCCTCTCGATCTCGCGGAGGTCGGAGCCGATCTTGGTGAGGATCCAGCCGATGTGGCTCCACCAGAACCCGTCCTTGGGCGTGTGCAGGTCCTTGCCCTCGCGGTCGGACAGCGTGTGGTGCATGCGGTGCATGGCGACCCACGTGATGGCGCCACCCTCGCTCGCGAGCATGCCGCAGAACGTGAGCGCGTATTCCAGGGGCTTGGGCACGCGGAACCCGCGGTGCGTCAGGAGGCGGTGGTAGGTCAGGCAGACGCCGATGGACCCGGACAGCCACCAGCCGGCGATGCAGATGGCGAGCGCCGTCCAGGAGAAGTACCAGAATGCCGTCGCCGCGATCGCGTGGACGACCCCGAAGTAGACGACGTTCACCCAGTCGAAGCGCTTGCCGTTCCAGGTCAGGGTCACGAGGGAGCCTCCAGGGGCCTTCACCCCGAAGGCCGCATCGAAGACTAGCAAGTGCGGCGAGGACGCACTGTCACAGTTTCGTAATACCTGCGCCGATCCTGTACAAACGCGCCTCCCCCTTGCACAAATGGCCCCTGCGCGCGGCCATGCCAAAGGGTTTGCGCGTGGCGCGTCGATTGCTCCTGGGATGGCGTGGGAGGTTCTCCGTGAAGAAATCCAAGGATGACGTGATGGACGATACGCGCAAGGAAAGCAACCCCGATCCGCTGACGGGCGCGCCGGGCGCGCATCCGGTGGGCGTGGGGGTCGGTGCGACGGGTGGGGCGGCGGTTGGAGCCGCAGTGGGCAGTATCGGCGGGCCGGTCGGAACGGTCGTCGGTGCCGCCATCGGCGGCGTCGCTGGCGGGCTGGCCGGCAAGGGCGTGGCCGAGCAGGTGAACCCGACGCTCGAGGAGGCCTACTGGCGGGACAACTACAGTAGCCGGCCCTACGTCGAGACCGGCCGGACGTACGACGAGTACGGACCCGCCTATCGGTACGGGTGGGAGTCCTACTACCGCCATCCAGGCCGTCGCTTCGAGGACGTCGAGGGCGACCTCGAGCGGGACTGGGATCGCGCGAAGGGCAGCTCGAAGCTGACCTGGGACAAGGCGAAGCACGCCACCAGGGACGCGTGGCATCGCGTGGAACGCGCGCTGCCTGGCGACTTCGACAAGGACGGCCGCTGACCGACGCTGCGGGCCTTTGGTCGTCTCGAACGGGCGCCCTCGCCGGGCGCCCGTTCCCTTCTCAGGGCGCGCTGGCCGCCCGGAAGACCGACGGGGGAACGCCCCACTCGCGGCGGAAGGCGTTCGTCAAGTGGCTGTGGTCGGCGTAGCCCAGCTCGAGGGCCAGGCGGGTCAGGTCACGTGCGCCACGGGCGAGCCGCTCCGCGGCGGCGCGGGCCCGCAGCCGCGCGACGTAGGCGCGCAGGCTGAGCCCCGCGATCTGCGGAAAGACGCGGGAGAGGTGGAAGGGGGAGCAGCCGAGGCCGCGGGCCAGGTCCGAGAGGCTGGGCGGCCGCGTGAGGTCGCGATGGAGCTCCGTGCGCGCGGCCTCCACGAGGTCGCGATGACGCCGTGGGGGGCTTCCGTCGCGGCGCGATGCTCCCCGCGTCACGGTCGACAGGACGCGGTCGAGCACGGTCACGAGCACGTCCTCGAGCTCGAGGGACGAGGCGGCCCGCGCGCGGGCGAGCGCCTCGTACTGCAGGCGCAGGGCCTGGGAGTCGCTCAGCGCCTGTCCGAAGCGGAACGGTCCGCCGGACCGGTCCGCGTCTCCGGGCAGGTGGCGGGCGACCAGCTCACGAGCCACCGGCTCCGGGAGGGCGAAGATGGTGCAGTCGTCTCCGCCGGCCACCGGGTGCTCGATGCGATAGGGCTCGCGAGCGTTGAAGAAGAGCACGTGGTTGGCGTCCGCCAGCGCGCCTTCGCCCCGCACGGTGCGCGCGAACACGCCGCGCCGCACGAAGACGATGCTGTGGCGGTCGTTGTGCTCCTCCGGGCCGGGCGGGTGCACCCCGGACCGGCAGCGGTAGTCCAGCACCTCCACGCCCAGCGCCCTGGCGACGAGCTCGGGCTCGATACGCCGCGCGGCTTCGCTCACACGACCAGTATAGGGCTGCCTTCCGCACGCATCTTGCAGGATCGATCCGAGGGGAGACCGAGGAGGACGCATGACTCGCAGGACATTGGCCATGGGGGCGGCGACGATCGGGCTGGCCGCGTGGGCCGCGCGGCAGCTGCGCGAGCCCTACCACTTCCGGGGGCGGTCGGTGCTCATCACGGGAGGCTCGCGGGGTCTGGGCCTCGTCCTCGCGCGCGAGCTGGCCCGCGAGGGCGCGCGGCTCACGATCGTCGCCCGCGACGACGACGAGCTGGGCCAGGCGGCCGAGGAGCTGCGCTCGGCCGGCGCGGACGTGCTCGCGATTCCCTGCGACGTCACCGACGCCGAGCAGGTGGAGCGGACCGTCGAGGCCGCCGTCCGGCACCATGGAGGCCTCGACGTCCTCATCAACAACGCGGGGATCATCCAGGTCGGCCCCGCCGACAACATGTCGGTCGACGACCTCCGCCGGTCGCTCGACGTCCATCTGTGGGCCGCCGTGCACACCGTGCGCGCGTCGCTCACGCATCTCAGCCGCAACCGGGACGGGCGCATCGTCAACATCGCCTCGATCGGAGGCAAGGTCGCGATCCCGCACCTGCTGCCGTACTCGGTCGGCAAGTTCGCGCTGGTCGGGTTCTCCGAGGGGCTGCGCCACGAGCTGCTGCGCTACGGCGTACGCGTGACGACGGTCTGCCCCGGCCTGATGCGCACCGGCTCCCACCTGCGGGCCGAGGTGAGGGGACAGCACGAGAAGGAGTACGGCTGGTTTGCGACCATGGCCAGCCTGCCGCTCACGTCGATCGACGCGCGCCGCGCCGCCCGGCAGATCCTGGACGCCTGCCGCCGCGGGGACGCCGAGCTGATCATCACGACACAGGCGCGTCTCGCGGTGATGGCGAACGCGGTCTGCCCGAACCTCGCGAGCGACGTGATGGGCTGGGTGGCGCGCGCGCTCCCCGAGCCCGCGGGCCCGGGCGGGGACGTCACGCGCACCGGCCTGCAGAGCCGGCCGGCGTGGACCGAGCCGCTGACCGCTCTGGGCGACCGGGCCGCGGTCGAGAACAAGGAGATCTGACCGGCTTTTTGGCGGGCTCGCCCGTATCCTTCACTGGACTCCTTCAAGGAGATGGTCGATGCGGCTGGTCGCGCGTGTGGGGACGGCCCTGGGAGCCTTGATGTCCGTGGCGTGCGGCTCATACGTGACCGAGGTCCCGCCGTCCACCGGGCTCACCCTGTTTGCGTCCTTCAACCCAGATGCGACCGGCGGCATGCGGCCGGCGACCACCGTGACCGCGCAGCTGTTCGTCGAGCCATCGCCCGGCGGGGGCGTCGCGGTCACGCCGCTCGAGAAGGCCGAATTCATCGTGTGGGGTGGCGCCGGTCGCGTGCTCGCCCAGGTTTCGGTGCCGGGACCGCTGCCGTTCGATCCCGACGGAAGCATGACGGTGCGCCAGGTCCTGGACTGGCAGCCACCCGACGCCCTGGGACACGAGGCGACGGTCCGACTCACCTTCATGCGGACCGCTCCCGAAGCGAGCCCCCTCGTCATCGAACGGACCGTCACGTTCTAGAATCCGCCCATCATGGGCAAGACGACCGACCTGACCCGGCGCGAGGTGATCCAGGGCGTGGCCGCGACGGCCGCGCTCACGGCGGCGGGGCAGGGAGTGCTGGCCCAGGACGGACGCGCCTGGGACACGATCGTCGTCGGCGCGGGCGTGTTCGGCGCCTGGACCGCCTGGCACCTGCGCCGCGGGGGCCAGCGGGTGCTGCTGCTCGACGCCTCCGGGCCGGCGAACGCGCGCGCCTCGTCGGGCGGCGAGTCGCGCATGACGCGCACGATCTACGGCGCGGACGACGTGTACACCAGGATGGCGTGGGAGTCGCTCGAGGACTGGCGCTGGCTGTCCTCGCGCTCGGGCCTGCCCGTCTTCCACGCGACCGGCGTGCTCATGTTCTTCGGCAAGCGCGAGCCGTTCGTGGACCAGAGCATCGACGCGCACAAGCGGCTGGGCCTGCGGCTGGACGTGCTCGACCGCGCGGAGATGCAGCGTCGCTATCCGCAGATCGCGTGGGACGGCGTCGAGGTCGGGCTCTTCGAGCCGGAGCTGGGCGTGCTCATGGCGCGGCGCGCCGTGCAGACGCTGGTGAAGGAGTACGTCGCGGCGGGCGGGGAGTACCGGCTGGCGTCGGTCGCGCCCCCGGGGGACGGCGCCACGCTCGACGGCGTCCGCACGAGCGCCGACGAGACGCTGCGGGCCGAGCGGTACGTCTTCGCCTGCGGCCCGTGGCTGCCGAAGGTCTTCCCCTCGCTCCTCGGGTCCCGCATCTTCCCGACGCGCCAGGAGGTCTTCTTCTTCGCACCCGAGTCGGGCGACCAGCGCTTCGCGCCGCCGCACCTGCCGGGATGGGCCGACTTCAACGACGGCGACATCTACTACGGCATGCCCGACCTCGAGGCCCGCGGGTTCAAGATCGCGCACGACGCCCACGGGGAGCGCTTCGACCCGGACAGCGGCGACCGGCGGGCGACCGAGGCGGGCCTCTCCAAGGTCCGGACCTATCTGGCGAAGCGGTTCCCGCTGCTCGCGTCGCGGCCGCTGGTGGAGTCGCGCGTCTGCCAGTACGAGAACAGCGCGAACGGCGACCTGGTCATCGACCGCCATCCGAAGTGGCCGAACGTCCTGATCGTCGGCGCGGGCTCGGGCCACGGGTTCAAGCACGGCCCCGCGGTCGGCCGGTACGCGTCCGACCTCGTGACGGGGAAGCGCGACAAGCCCGAGCCGCGGCTCACCCTGGCGAGCAAAGGCGACGTCCAGCACCGCGAGGTCCACTGAACGCTCGTTCACCTGCCTTGACAAAGGCGTGACGCCGCCGTAGTAATCGCTCGTCACAGACGCTCATCTTCAACCGGGCCAAAGACCTTGAACTGAGGAGGTTCCATGGTTCCCCTCCGGCACCGTCTCGCGGCGATCGCGCTCGCGATGGCCGCCATCATCTGTCTCCCCGCTCTCGCGGACGCCGCGGACGGACGCCTGAGCGGCGTCGTGCGCGACGCGCAGGGCGGCGCCGTACCGGGTGCCACCGTCGTGATCACCAACCAGTCGACTCACGCCACCCAGACGGTCGTCACGGGTGCCGACGGCAGCTTTTCGGCCACGGTGCCGACCGGCGCCTACACGGTGGCCGTGTCCCTGAAGGGCTTCGGGAGGGAGACGAAGAAGGTCGAAGTGGCGGCCTCAGGCGGATCGGTGGACTTCTCGCTGCAGCCGCGGGCGGAGGAGGAGGTCACGGTCACCGCCATGAAGCGCGAGACGACCGTGCAGGACACGCCCTTCTCGGTCGCCGCGCCGACCGAGGCCGACCTGCGCGCGCGTGGCATCGACGACATCGAGGGCGTGGCCCGCGAGGTGGCCGGCTTCAGCGTGCAGAACCTCGGCCCCGGCCAGAGCCAGGTGGCCATCCGCGGCGTGTCGTCGGGCCAGATCGCCCGCGACCAGCCGGGCGTGAAGGAGCAGGTGGCCGCGTACCTGGACGAGTCGGTGATCTCGCTGTCGCTCTTCACCCCCGACCTCGACCTCTTCGACGTGTCCCGCGTGGAGGTGCTGCGCGGCCCCCAGGGCACGCTCTTCGGGTCGGGCAACGTGTCGGGCACGGTCCGCTACATAAGCAACCAGCCCGAGCTGGGCGCCAGGAAGGTGTTCGGCGAGGTCGGCGGCAACACCATCGACGGCGGCTCCCAGGGCGGCAACATCAAGCTCGGCGTCAACGCGCCCCTGGGGGACAAGGCTGCGGTCCGCGTGGCGGGCTACTACACCCACCTCGCCGGCTACATGGACACCCCCGGGATCACGCGGACGAGCAACGGCGCGATCCGGCCGGACCCGAACAGCCTGGTGACCGACGTGAACTCGGGCAACCGCTTCGGCGTGCGGGCCGCCGTGCGCTTCGAGCCCAGCGAACGGTTCGACATCACCCCGCGCCTGGTCTACCAGAAGCTCGAGATGGACGGCTGGAACCGCATCGACGACTACAACATCCTGGCCAACCGCTTCACGACCTCGCGTCCGGCCATCAGCTTCGTCGACCGCGAGCAGTTCGTGCAGATCGAGGAGCCCTTCTCCGACGAGTTCCTGCTCGGCGACCTCACGCTCAACTACAACTTCGGCGACGCCGGCCCGACGCTCACCTCGATCACGTCCTACACGAACCGCGACGTGCTGGTCGTGCGCGACGCCGGCGCCCTGACCTCGAGCATCACCGGCGGGACGCCCCTCTCTTTCGCCGAGAACGTCTACTCCCTCAACGCGCCGCTGGACGACGCGACGGACGCCAAGGTGTGGACGGAGGAGATCCGGCTGTCCGGCGGCGCGGAGAGGCTGAAGTGGCTGGCGGGCGGGTTCTACTCGAGCACCACCCGCGACTACGGCCAGAGCCTGCTGGTGGCGGGCTTCGAGGACCTGACGGGCATCCCCACCGCGGGCCGCTTCGGCGCGGGCAAGGACGTGCTGTTCTTCTCGGACCTGCACTACGAGCTCAGCCAGTTCGCGCTCTTCGGCGAGGCGACGTACACGTTCAGTGACCTCATCGACGTGACCGGCGGCCTGCGCTACTACAACTTCAACGAGGACCGCACCCAGGTCTTCGACGGCATCTTCGCCGACCCCGGCGGCGCGCCGGCCTCCACCGACGCCAGCGGCGTGGCGCCCCGGTTCATCGTGAGCTTCAAGGCCGCGGAGAACACGAACCTGAACGTGCAGGCGGCCAAGGGCTTCCGCCTGGGAGGCATCAACGATCCGCTGAACGTGCCCCTGTGCTCGCCGGCCGACCTGCAGACCTTCGGAGGCCGCGAGACCTGGGAGGACGAGACCAGCTGGAACTACGAGATCGGCTCCAAGTCGCGCGTCATGGGCGGCAAGGGCTCGGTCAACCTGTCGGCGTTCTACGTCGACATCGCCAACCTGCAGGCGACGGTGACGGCGGGCACCTGCTCCTCGCGCGTGGTCTTCAACGTGCCCGACGCGCGCAGCGCGGGCGCCGAGATCGAGTTCGCGGCCGCGCCCAGCACCAACTTCGACTTCGCGGTCTCCATGGGCTTCAACAACTCCGAGCTGCGGTCGACGTTGGAATCGACGGACGCGTCGGGCAACACCAGCGTGGTGGCCGGCATCCGCGAGGGCAACCGGCTGCCCAGCGTGCCGCAGTTCCAGATGTCCGCCACGGCGACGTACCAGTGGCAGATGCGCCAGGACTGGCTGGGCTACGCCACGGGGAGCTTCCAGCACGTGGGCTCCCGCTACACGCAGGTCGGCGACGAGGAGCCGGGAGCCGGCAACGTGAGCCTCATCACGTCCCCCGGGACCATCGGAGGCCCGCTGACGCAGACCACCTTCAGCTTCGACCCCTTGCTGCCGTCCTACGACATCGTCAACGCCCGCGTGGGCGTCCTGTTCGGCAAGTGGGACGTGGCGCTCTTCGCGAACAACCTGACCGACGAGCGCGCGTTCCTGGCGCTCGACCGCGAGCGCGGGCAGCGCGCCCGCGTCGGCTTCCTGACCAACCAGCCCCGGACGTTCGGCATCACCGCGCGCGTGAACTTCTAGGCCATGCGGCGCCGGCTACTCCACCTGGCGCGAGTAGCCGGCGCTCTCGCCCTCGCCGCCACCTCGATGCCGCCCGCGTCACAGGCCGCCGGCGGCACCTACGCCGACCTGGTCGCGCTCTTCAAGGAGTGGCGCGCGTTCCAGCGTCCCGTCTTCCGCGACGGCGTGCCCGACTACACGCCCGCAGCGATGGAGGCGCAGCAGGCGCGCCTGCCCGAGTTCCAGCGGAGGCTCCAGGCCATCCCGCCCGGCGGATGGCCCGTCGCCCAGCAGGTCGACTGGCGCCTGGTCCAGGCCGAGATGAACGGGCTCGATTTCGAGCTGCGCGTCCTGCGCCCCTGGGCCCGCGACCCCGGCTTCTACTCCGTGCTGACCCCGGAGCAGAGCGACACGCCCTCGAAAGAGGGCACGATCTTCGCCGGCACGATCGAGACCTGGCGGATGACGTTCCCCCTGCCCGCGTCGGCGGTCGGGCCGTTCCGCGACCGTCTCCGCGCGATCCCGGCCGTCCTGACCCAGGCGCGGGCGAACCTGATCGCGGACACGCGCGACCTCTGGCGCGCCGGCATCCGGGTCCAGAAGGACCAGAGCGCCGCGCTGGCGGACCTGGCCAGGCAGGTGCGCCCGCACCACCCCGACCTCGTGCCCGACATCGACAAGGCCCGCGCCGCCGTCGACGGGTTCGGCGCGTGGCTGGAAGCCGGTCTGCCCGGCAAGTGGGGCCGGTCGGGCGTCGGCCGCGAGAACTACGACTGGTACCTGAAGAACGTCCACCTCTCGCCGTTCACCTGGCAGGACGAGGTCACCTTGCACGAGCGCGAGCTGGCGCGCGCGATCGCGCACCTCACGCTCGAGAAGGGCGCGCACGCCTCCCTGCCGCCGGCCACGCCGATGGACTCGCCCGAGGCCTGGCGCAAGGGCATGCAGGACGCGGTCACGGCGTACATGAAGTTCCTGGCCGACCGCGGTGTGGGGACCATCAAGGACTACATGGACCCGGCGCTGCGCGCCCGCGTCAGCCCGTACGCGGCTCCCGCCGAGCGCGACTTCTTCGCGCAGGTCGAGGCGCACGAGCCCCTGCTGCTGCGCGCGCACGGCTACCACTGGTTCGACCTGGCGCGCATGGAGAAGGAGCCGCACGGAAGCGAGATCCGCCGCGTGCCGCTGCTCTACAACATCTGGGACAGCCGGGCGGAGGGCCTGGCCACGGCCATGGAGGAGATGATGGCGCGGGCCGGCCTCTTCGCGGGCCGCCCGCGCGGCCACGAGCTGATGTACGTGATGATCGCCCAGCGGGCGGCGCGCGGGCTGGCCAGCCTGCGGGTCCACGGAGGCGATGCGGACCTCGGCGGCGCCATCCAGTTCGCCCACGACAACACGCCGTACGGATGGCTGAAGGTGAACGGCGACCTGGTCTGGGGCGAGCAGCGGCTCTACCTCTCGCAGCCCGGCTACGGGACCTGCTACCTCTCGGGCAAGGCCCAGATCGAGTCGTTGCTGGCCGCGCGCCTGTGGCGCCAGCGCGAGGCCTTCACGCTCAAGGGCTTCATGGACGACCTGAACGCGTCGGGCATGATCCCGGTCTCGCTGATCCGCTGGGAGATGACGGGCGAGCTGCCGCCGCAGTAGCTACTGCCGGACGAACGCGAACGTCGCACCGGCGACGTTGCAGTTGGTGCCCGCCAGGTCGATGCGGTTGAGGTCCGCGCTCACCGTCCCCGTCATGGGCGTGTCGTTCTTCTTGCAGCCGGCGAGCCGGAACTGGAACGTCGCCGCGCGCGGGTGGGCGAGCTGCCCGCTGAAGGTGTGGCGGCAGCAGCTGTTGTCCGCATAGCCGTTGAGCGTGGCGCCGTCCTGCGTGATCTGCGCACGGTCGCCCGGGGCGCCGTTCTGCAGCGGCAGCCACGCGCCGTCGAGCGTCCGCGCCTGGACCGTGCTGCCGGCCGTCGCGGACCCACCGCGGCCGTCCGTGCAGGTGACGTTCGCCGGGAACGCACCGGTGGCCGCGTACGAGCGGGCGACGGAGGTCCCGGTGCGCGGTGTGCCGTCGCCCAGGTCCCAGGTGCAGGTCACGGCGTCGCCGTCGGGGTCGGTCGCCGTCGCGCTGAACGTCAGCGTGGTGACGCCGACGATCGCACCCCCCGAGGGGCTCTGCGTGATCGTGACGGCGGGTGCGCGGTTGGCGGCCGCGGCGGTCGGGCCGCCGTCGCTGCCGCCGCAGGCCGCCAGGGTCAGCACCAGGGGAAGGCTCCAGGGCGCGCGTGAGCTCATGGCTCCTCCTTGTCGGGCGGGACTCTAGGCCGGATCGGCCGAGGCCAGGGCGCGATTGTTACAGAATCCGTCCCTGTCACACCCCCGAAACGGCAGGTGACCTTCGACTCTTGACCCGCGGACGCGGTTGCGGCCAGAATGCTGGCCCTTCCGTCCATCATCCTCGGGGGTCGCACTCGATGCCGCCGCAATACATCTTCGTGATGAAGGACCTGCGGAAGGTCACGCCGCAGGGCAAGGAGATCCTGAAGGGCATCTGGCTGTCCTTCTACCCGGGCGCCAAGATCGGCGTCCTGGGCGCGAACGGAGCGGGCAAGTCCACGCTGCTCCGCATCATGGCCGGCCAGGACAAGGACTTCGCGGGCGAGGCGTTCGCGGCCGACAAGACCACGATCGGCTACCTGCCGCAGGAGCCGCAGCTCGATCCCAGGAAGAACGTCCTCCAGCACGTCGAGGAGTCGGTCGCGGACAAGCGCGCGGTCCTCAACCGCTACGAGGAGCTGTCGGCCGACTGGTCCGAGGAGAACGCGGACGAGCTGGGCCGGCTGCAGGACCAGATCGACGCCGGCAACCTGTGGGAGCTGGACCGCCAGCTCGAGATCGCGATGGACGCGCTGCGGCTGCCGCCTCCGGACGCGGACGTCACGACGCTCTCGGGCGGTGAGCGGCGCCGCGTCGCCCTGTGCCAGATCCTCCTGCGGAAGCCGGACCTGCTGCTGCTGGACGAGCCGACCAACCACCTCGACGCCGAGTCGGTCGCGTGGCTGGAGCGGCACCTGCAGGAGTACCAGGGCACGGTGGTCGCGATCACGCACGACCGCTACTTCCTGGACAACGTGGCCGGCTGGATCCTGGAGCTGGACCGCGGGGCCGGCATCCCGTGGGAGGGCAACTACTCGTCCTGGCTGGAGCAGAAGAAGAACCGCCTGGCCCAGGAGGAGAAGGAAGAGAGCAAGCGCCAGCGCACGCTGGACCGCGAGCTGGAATGGGTGCGCATGTCCCCTCGCGCCCGCCAGGCGAAGGGCAAGGCGCGCCTGTCCCACTACGAGGAGCTGCTGGCGGAGCAGCAGGCCGCCGACAAGCGCGACGGCGCCGCGGAGATCACGATCCCGCCCGGCCCGCGCCTGGGCGACCTGGTGATCGAGGCCAGGGACCTGCGCAAGGCCTACGGGGACAACCTGCTGATGGACGACGTGGACTTCATCCTGCCCCGCGGCGGCATCGTGGGCGTGATCGGGCCCAACGGCGCGGGCAAGACCACGCTGTTCCGCATGATCCTGGGCCAGGAGAAGCCGGACGCGGGCTCGCTCAAGATCGGCGAGACGGTCGTGCTGTCGTACGTGGACCAGTCGCGCGACTCGCTGATCGGCGAGCGCACCGTCTGGGAGGAGATCTCCGACGGCGGCAAGGACATCGTGATGGTGGGCAAGCGCGAGGTGAACTCGCGCGCCTACTCCGCGTCGTTCAACTTCCGGGGGCCGGACCAGCAGAAGAAGGTCAAGGACCTCTCGGGCGGCGAGCGCAACCGGCTGCACCTGGCCACGCTGCTCAAGAGCGGCGGGAACCTGCTGCTGCTGGACGAGCCCACCAACGACCTGGACGTGGACACGCTGCGCGCGCTGGAGGAGGCCCTCGTGGGCTTCGCCGGGTGCGCGGTCGTGATCAGCCACGACCGCTGGTTCCTGGACCGCATCGCCACCCACATGCTCGCGTTCGAGGGGGACAGCCAGGTCGTGTGGTTCGAGGGGAACTACCAGGACTACGAGGCGGATCGGAAGCGCCGGCTGGGCGCCGAGGCCGATCAGCCTCACCGGATCAAGTACAGGAAGCTGACGCACTGAACGTAAGCCACCTCACAGACATCCTGAGGGCGGTCGTCGTACAAAGGCACATCGGAAGGGCACAGGGTCGTCTCCCTCCAGTCGAGCGGTCGTGAGCGACACGTCCGTGTGACCTCGGTCACCGGGCTTCGTGAGGCGCATGGGAACCTCGATCCAGGTCAATCGAGCGCCGGGGCGGTTGAGGTCGGGCGCCGCCTGGCCCGCCGCCGACACCGGCCTGCCGGCCCTGCCCGCCGTGGCGACGGCGCCGGAGGCGTCGCGCCCGCCGGACGCCGCCGCCCGCTTCGACGCCCTCCTGGCCCAGTACGACCGGCTGATCCGGGCGATCGTGGCGCGCCTGGGCCGGCGCTTCGGCGTCCGCCGCGACAGCTACCTGGTGCAGGACGACATCGCGCAGGAGGTCCGCTTCGACCTGTGGAAGCAGATCGCACGCGGACAGGTGATCGACTTCCCGGCCACCTACATCTACAAGGCGACGATCCGGGAGACCGTGCGCGCCCTGCGACGGATGACCTCGCGCGAGATGGAGTCGATCGACGAGGACGGGGGCGCCGGGGAGGTCGTCGACGGCGCCGACCCGTTCAAGATCCTGGCGGCGCGCGACCAGTTCAAGGCGATCCTGGCCGGCATCCGGGCGCTGGCCCCGGAGCGCCAGGCCGCGGTCCGCGCCCACCTGGAGGGGTTCCAGTTCCAGGAAGTGATGGCGATGCACGGCTGGAGCTACCAGAAGGCGCGCAACCTGGTCGCCCGAGGCATGTCGGACCTGCGCGCCGGCCTTTGCGGGGAGACGCGTCCCCGGCGCAAGCGCTCGAGCGACCCCAGGCTGGCCGGCATCCACGCCCAGCTGGAAGCCCTCAGGGCCAACCTGCGGCTGCTCCAGGAGAAGCGCGGGGTGGTGCGCCTCGAGGCCACCCACGGCCGGGTACGCAAGTAGCGCCGCCTCAAGGCGATAGGCCCCTCTGACGTTCCCGCGGGGGCTTAGAATATCCCCGAGGAGTTCCTTCCAGGAGGCCGTGCGACCCTTGTCGAGCCCCCATGCCGATGCGGGACCGCTGTCGGGCCGGGAGACCCGGTTCGAAGGGATGGTCCGGCAATACGGCCGTCTCATCAGCACCGTCGTGGCCCGCGTGGGCGGCCAGGCCACCAGCCTCTTCCGGGAGGACATCGAGCAGCAGGTCCTCATCGAGCTGTGGAGGCAGGTCGACCGCGAGCAAAAGATCGATCACCCTTCCTCTTATCTATACAGGGCGGCTGTACGGGAGACCGTCCGGGTGCTGAAGCGGGAGCTCTCCCGCGAGGCCGCGGCGCCGTCCGCCGAAGGTCCGGGCGGGGGCGAGAGCCCGTTCCAGTCGCTGGCGGTGAAGGAGCAGGCGGCCGCGGTGGAGGCGTGCGTCGCGGCGCTGCCGGTGGACCGGCAGCGCGCGGTGCGCGCCCACCTGGCGGGGGTCGACGTGCGGGAGGTCATGCGGATGCACGGCTGGCCGTACCAGAAGGCGCGGAACCTCATCGCGCGCGGTATGGCGGAGCTGCGGGCGGCACTCCACGACAGGGGCATCCATGGCTGAAGCGGAGCAGACGCTGCGAGGCCTGTACGCGCTGCGCGAGTCGCCGGCCGACCCGCACCTCGGAGAGGACGACTGGCTCGCGCTGGCGAGCGGAGAGGGGCCCGCGTCGCACCGCGAGCGCGCGATCGACCACGTCGTGCGGTGCGCCTCCTGCGCCCGCGTCTACCGCGGGCTGACCGAGCTGGAGGAGGGCGCGCGGGAGTTCGACAAGCGGGCGCCGCAGGTGCTGGGGCCCGCGCCGCTGGACGCGCTGGGCACGACGCGATGGGTCTGGTGGGGAGGGCTGGCGGCAGCCGCCACGCTGGTCTGGGCCATCGCGCAGCCGCGCCCCGCCCTGGCACCGGCGCCGCAGCCGAACGGCTCGGAGCTGCGCGGGCCGGAGCAGACGCGACCCGTGCTCCTCGAGCCCCTGGGCGCGGTCGTGCGCTGGCCCGAGCGGCTGCACTGGGAGCCGGTCGCGCAGGTGCGCGGGTACCGCGTGACCATCCTGGACGGCGAGGGCAACGAGCTGTGGGCGAGCCCCCTCCTCGCCGAGACCGCCATCGCGTGGCCGGCCCAGGTCCCGGCGCGGGCCGGGCGCGTCTACTGGCAGGTCACCGCCTATCCGCAGGGCGCCACCGACGCCGACGGCGTCGCGTCGGTCCTCGCCAGCTTCGATTACCAGCGCTAAGCGCTCTCTCTCGTTCGCGTTCTCCGCCGCGCCGCGGTCCTCGCGGTATGATCCTCGCGCCCGCCTCAGGACGCGAAAGGAACCAGGGTTTCATGCACGTTCGGCTTTGCGCCGGCCTCCTCGCCTCGCTGAGCGCACTCGCCACGGCCTACGCGGCCGACCACCCGCTCACGGTGATCCGCGGAGGGACCGTGTACGACGGCACCGGCTCTCCCGGGCGGGTGGCCGACGTGGTGATCCGCGGCGACCGCATCGAGCGCGTCGGTGACGCGTCGTCCCTCGAGGCCGAGACGGTCGTGGACGCGCGCGGCCTGGCGGTCGCCCCCGGGTTCATCAACATGCTCTCCTGGTCCACCGAGTCGCTGCTGGTCGATGGCCGGTCCCAGGGCGAGGTCCGCCAGGGCGTGACCACGCAGATCATGGGCGAGGGTTGGTCCATGGGCCCGCTCACGGACGCCATGAAGAAGCGGATGAAGGAGGACCAGGCCGACCTCAAGTTCGACGTGGTCTGGACGACGCTGGCCGAGTACCTGGCGCACCTGGAGAAGAAGGGCGTCTCACAGAACGTCGCGTCGTACGTCGGCGCCGCCACCATCCGCGAGCACGTGATCGGCCTCGACGACCGGCCGCCCACGCCGGCCGAGCTCGAGACGATGCGGGGCCTGGTCGAGAAGGAGATGCGCGCGGGCGCGCTCGGCATCGGCACCTCGCTCATCTACGCCCCCGGCTTCTACGCGAAGACCGAGGAGCTGATCGAGCTGTGCAAGGTCGCGGCCCGGTACCAGGGCAAGTACATCTCGCACCTGCGCAGCGAGGGCGACCGCTTCCTGGAGGCCATCGACGAGCTGATCCGCATCAGCCGCGAGGCGGGCCTGCCGGCCGAGATCTACCACCTGAAGGCGGCCGGCGAGTCCAACTGGCCCAAGCTGGAGCAGGCCGTGGCCCGGGTCGAGGCCGCGCGCAAGGAAGGCCTGGCCGTGACCGCGGACATGTACACCTACACCGCGGGAGCGACGGGCTTCGACGCGTGCGTGCCGCGCTGGTCCCTGGAAGGCGGCCAGCCCGGCTTCCGCGAGCGCCTCAAGGACAAGGCGACGCGCGCGCGGATCCTCAAGGAGTCGAGCACGCCCGGCACGGGCTTCGAGAACCTCTGCCTGGCCACCGGCTCGCCCGAGCGCATCCTGCTGGTCGGGTTCAAGACCGACCGGCTCAAGCCGCTGACCGGCCGCACGCTGGCCGACGTCGCGAAGGAGCGCGGGAAGGAGCCCTTCGACGTGATGCTGGACCTCATGAACGAGGACCAGACGCGCATCGAGGTCGTGTTCTTCCTGATGTCGGAGGACAACGTCCGCAAGCAGCTCCGCCTGCCCTGGGTCTCGTTCGGTTCGGACGCGTCCTCGATGGCGCCGGTCGACCCCTTCACGCGCTCCTCCGCTCACCCGCGCGCCTACGGGAACTTCGCGCGCCTGCTCGGCAAGTACGTGCGCGAGGAGAAGCTGGTCACGCTGCCGGAGGCGATCCGCCGGCTGAGCGGCCTGCCCGCGGCCAACCTGGGGCTCGCCGACCGCGGGACGCTGGCCGCGGGCCGCTTCGCCGACGTCGTGGTGTTCGACCCGGACACGATCGCGGACCGCGCCACGTTCGAGCAGCCGCACCAGTACGCGGTGGGCGTGAAGCACGTGTTCGTGAACGGGGTGGCGGTGCTGAAGGACGGCGAGCACACCGGCGCGCTGCCCGGACGCGCGCTCAAGGGACCGGGCGCGACGGCGAGGCCCTAAGGCGGTGGCCGACCGCATCCTCGTCACCGGCGCCAACGGCTTCGTGGGGCGCCACCTGATCGCGGCGGCCGTGCGGCGCGGCCTCCAGCCGATCGGCGTCGTGCGCTCGCCGGCCGGCGCGGCGGCGGTCAAGGCGGCGGGCGGCCGGGCCCTGGCCGTCGCGCGCCTCTCCTCGCCCGAGCTGCGCGCGGCGTCGCAGGGCGCCCGCGCGATCGTCCACCTGGCCATGATCGGCTCGGAGCGGCCGGGCGTGACCTACTCGGCCGTGAACGTCGAGGGGACGCGCAGCATCGCACGCATCGCGATCGAGTCGGGCGCGACGCCCCTGGTGATCTTCAGCGGCCTGGGCGTGGCCCGCTACGGCCAGGCGCCCCGCACCACCAACCGCTACTTCCTCTCCAAGCTCGAGGCCGAGATCGAGGTGTACAGAAGCGGAGTGCCCGCGGTCGTGTTCCGCCCGTCCTACATCGTCGGCCCCGGGGACGGTCTCTCGACCGCGCTGCTGCGCGACCTCGCGAGCGGCGTGGTGGAGGTGCCGGGGGACGGGCGATACCGCCTGCAGCCCGTCGCGGTGGCGGACGCCGCGGAAGCCGCCCTCTCCGCCGCGCTGGACCCGCCGCAGCCGGTCGGGCGCTCCGCCCACCGCGTGATCGACCTGGCGGGCCCGGAGCCCATCGCGTACGGCCGCTTCGTGGAGCGGTTCGCGGACCTGGCGCGCGCGTACGGCCACCCGGCCGACTTCGTGGTGCGGCACATCCCGGTCGCCGAGGCGGACCGCCAGGCCGTCGCGGGGGGCTACCGGGGCATGCTGCCCGACGAGCTGGACTGCCTGCTCTGCGACGAAGTGGCCGACGCCGCGCCTTTGGCGGACCTGCTGGGCCGGCCGCTGCGCCCCCTGGACGACGCGATCGCGGCGGCCGTAGACGACGTTCCGCATCCGCAGTAGGCTCGGGGTCGAAAGAGCCATGCGACTCGGCATCACGGAGTACATCGACTGCGCGCACTTCCTGCCCGGCCATCCCAAGTGCGGCCAGGTGCACGGGCACACCTACCGCGTGGACGTCACCATCGAGGGCGAGCACAACCGCGGCATGGTCGTGGACTTCAACGACCTCAAGCAGAGCACGCGCGAAGTCCTGGCCCGCTACGACCACCGCCACTGGAACGACGTGCTCGAGTTCCCCTCGGTCGAGAACATCTGCGAGCTGCTCTCGCGCGAGCTGCGGGAGCGCATCTCGTTCCCGATGGTGATCCGCGTGTGGGAAGGCAACGGCAAGTGGGCCGAGATGTGAGGGCTCAGGCCCCGCGGACGTCCTCCGCCTCCGCCTCCACGCGACGCTCGTAGCGGCTCCGGATCTCCCGCGTCAGCGGACCAGGCGCGCCAGCGCCGACCGCGATCGCGTCGATCCCCACCACCGGCAGCACCCCTCGCGACGCGCTGGTGATGAAGCACTCGCCCGCCCGAGACACCTCGTCCAGGCGGAGGGCTCGAGGGGCGCGCGGGAGGAGGCCGTCGGCGACCTCGAGCACCAGCGAGCGCGTCAGGCCCGCCAGGACGCGCTCCTCCTCGGTGTGGAGCGCGCCGTCCTTCACGGCGAAGAAGTTGCTGGACAGGCCTTCCAGGATCGCGCCGTCCTCCGCGACCATCAGGCCCTCGTGCGCTCCCGCGGGCAGGTGCGCATAGGCGTCCGCGGCCGTCCCGATGAACCGCGTGTCCTTGGCGTGGGGGTTGTCGCGGCGCAACGGGACCGTCACGCACCAGGCCCCGTCCCGGCAGAGCGCCTCGGGGAGCGGCGTGAAGGGCTCGACGGACACGAACAGTCGGGGCGGGGCCCACGTGAGCCGCACTCGTGACTCCGGGTGGCCCGCGCGATCGAGCGCCGCCGCCAGCGCGGCGCGGACCGAGTCGCTCCCGAGCTCTCCCGTCCGGCCCTGCAGGCGCGCCGACTCCCGCAGCCGTCCGACGTGGTCCTCCAGCCGGAGGACGCGGGCGGGCCCGTAGGTCCTCAGGGTGGTGTAGGCGCCCGCGGGCAGCGCCGCCGACGTCTCGCGCGCCGTCGTCGGATCCGCGAGCTCCTCCAGCCGGCCTCCGACCAGCTCGAACGTCCTCATAACCTCCTTATTTTCAATGGCAACGCGGCGATCCGCAAGGAGGTTGACAGCCCGAGGCTCAACCCGATACCGTGGAGGTCGGGAGGCTCATTTTGGGCAAGATCATCGGTATCGACCTGGGCACCACGAACTCGGTGGTGGCCGTCATGGAGGGGGAGTCGCCGGCCGTCATCCCGAACGCGGAAGGCGGGCGCACGACGCCGTCCGTCGTGGCCTTCGCGAAGGGGGGCGAGCGGCTGGTCGGCCAGGTCGCGAAGCGACAGGCCGTCACCAACCCCGAGAACACCATCTTCTCGATCAAGCGCTTCATGGGACGCAAGTTCTCCGAGATCAGCGAGGAGAGCAAGATGGTGCCGTACAAGGTGGTCGCCGCCACCAACGGGGACGTCCGCGTGGTCGCGGGCGGCAAGGATCTGGCCCCTCCCGAGATCTCCGCCATGATCCTCCAGAAGATGAAGGACACGGCCGAGCAGTACCTGGGCGAGAAGGTGGACAAGGCCGTGATCACGGTGCCCGCCTACTTCAACGACTCGCAGCGGCAGGCCACGAAGGACGCGGGCAAGATCGCGGGGCTCGAGGTGCTGCGCATCGTGAACGAGCCGACCGCGGCCGCGCTGGCCTACGGCCTCGACAAGAAGAAGGACGAGACGATCGCGGTCTACGACTTCGGCGGCGGCACGTTCGACATCTCGGTGCTGGAGGTCGGCGAGGGCGTGGTCGAGGTGAAGGCCACCAACGGCGACACCCACCTGGGTGGCGACAACCTGGACCAGCGCGTGATCGACTGGATCATCGCCGAGTTCAAGCGCGACCAGGGCATCGACCTGGGCCAGGACAAGATGGCCCTGCAGCGGCTCAAGGAGGCGGCCGAGAAGGCCAAGCAGGAGCTGTCGACCACGCTCGAGACCGAGGTCAACCTGCCCTTCATCACCGCGGACGCCTCGGGCCCGAAGCACCTCGCGCTGAAGCTGACGCGCGCGAAGTTCGAACAGATGGTCGACGACCTGCTGCAGCGGACCATGGGCCCGGTGCGGCAGTGCCTCAAGGACGCGGGCCTCAGCCCCAACCAGATCGAGGAGGTGGTGCTGGTCGGGGGCAGCACGCGCATCCCGAAGGTGCAGCAGCTGGTCAAGGACTTCTTCGGCCGCGAGCCGCACAAGGGCGTGAACCCGGACGAGGTGGTCGCGATCGGCGCGGCCGTGCAGGCGGGCGTGCTCTCGGGCGACGTCAAGGACCTGCTGCTGCTCGACGTCACGCCCCTCTCCCTGGGGATCGAGACGCTGGGCGGCGTGTTCACGAAGCTGATCGAGCGCAACACGACCATCCCCACGCGCAAGAGCGAGGTGTTCTCGACCGCGTCCGACAACCAGCCCTCGGTCGAGGTGCACGTGCTGCAGGGCGAGCGCCAGATGGTCAAGGACAACCGCACGCTGGGCAAGTTCCAGCTCTCCGGCATCCCGCTGGCGCCGCGCGGCGTGCCGCAGATCGAAGTCACCTTCGACATCGACGCCAACGGCATCGTGAACGTGTCGGCCAAGGACCGCGGCACCGGCAAGTCCCAGGCCATCACCATCACCGCCTCCTCCGGCCTGGCCAAGGACGAGGTCGAGCGCATGGTGCGCGACGCGCAGGCGCACGAGACGGAGGACAAGGAACGGCGGGACGAGGTCGAGATCAAGAACCGGGCGGACGCGCTCGTCTACAACGCCGAGAAGTTCCTGAGCGAGAACAAGGACAAGCTGGGCGAGTCGGACGTGGCGCCCGTCAACGAAGCGCTCGAGCAGGCGCGGAAGGCGATCGCGGACGGCGAGCGCGCGGGGATCGAGTCGGCGGTGGCCGCCCTGGAGAAGGCCCAGCACAAGCTGGCCGAGGTGCTCTACCAGAAGAGCGCCGCCTCCGGCGACCAGCCGCCTCCCGCCGACACGCCCAAGCCGCCCGGTGACGACGTCATCGACGCCGAGGTGGTGGACAAGGAGTGACCATGAGCGGCCGGCGAGCCAAGCCGACCCTGCGTCGGCGCAGCGAGTGGGGGGGCGGCGGGGGCTGCTACTAAGGCCTCCCTGAGCTCAACCATGGACCACTACGAGCTTCTGGGCATCCGGCGCAGCGCTTCCGTGGCGGAGATCAAGCGCGCGTACCAGAAGCTCGCGCGGCAGCTCCATCCGGACCTGAACCCGGGGGATCCGGTGGCCGCCGACCGGTTCCAGTCCGTCTCGCGGGCGTTCGAGGTGCTCTCGGATCCGCAGCGGCGCGGCCAGTACGACCGCGGCGAGGCGGTCCCGCCACCCCCCCGGCCGCCGGACGTGGGGTTCCAGGGGTTCGACTTCTCGGCCGAGGTGCGCGTGGGCGCGCTCGACTACCGCGAGTTCATCGACGGGGTCCTGCGCCCGTCCCCGACCAGCGAGTCGGACGCGAGCCGGGGCGAGGACCTGGAGCAGGTGGCGGAGGTCAGCTTCGAGGAGGCGTTCCATGGCGCGGTGCGCCGGGCGCACCTGATGCGCCTCGACCCCTGCTCCGGCTGCGGCGGGTCGGGCGAGCTGCCGTTCAACCCGCGGCCCTGTCCGGCCTGCGGCGGCAGCGGGCAGGTGCGCGCCAGCCGGGGCCGCATGATCTTCACGCGCCGCTGCGCGGAGTGCGGCGGTGCCGGCACCGTCGGCCGGCGCTCGTGCAGCCGCTGCGCGGGCGAGGGCCGCCTCATGCAGAGCGAGTGGATCGAGGTGCACATCCCGCCCGGCATCGAGGACGGCGCCCGGCTGCGGGTGGGGGGCGCGGGCAACGCCGGCCGGCGCGGCGGTCCGCCCGGCGACTTCGCGCTCGTCGTGCAGGTGGCGCCGCACCCGTTCTACCGCCGCGACGGCGAGGACCTGCACTGCCAGATCCCCATCACCATCACGGAGGCGGCGCTGGGGGCGCACGTGGAGGTGCCCACGCCGGACGGCTCGATGACGATCGAGGTCCCCGCCGGCACGCAGACGGGGCAGCGCTTCCGGCTGCGCAAGCGGGGGTTCCCGCGGCTGGGCGAGAAGGTCCGGGGCGACCTCTTCGTCGAGGCGCTGGTCTGGGTCCCACCGGTGGGCGACGACGAGAGCCGCCGGCTGCTGGCCGAGTTCGCGCGCCGCAACCCGCACGATCCGCGCGCGGAGCGGAACCTGTCCCGCTTCGCCGGCGCCAAGGAGTAGAGGAGATGGCTCGAGGGCGGCGCAGCGCCGAGATGCCGGTGGACGAGCAGCCGACGCCCGGCGTCGGGACGTACTACATGATCAGCGTGGTGGCCAAGACGTACGGCATCCACCCGCAGACGCTGCGGCTCTACGAGCGCGAGGGCCTGCTCAAGCCCTCCCGCACCGAGGGCAACACGCGCCTGTACTCGGAGGACGACCTGCGCCAGCTCGAGGTCATCCTCAACCTGACGCGCGACCTGGGCGTGAACCTGGCGGGCGTCGAGATCGTGCTCAACATGCGGCGGAAGCTGGAGCACATGCAGAGCGAGTTCGGCGAGTTCCTGCGCCAGCTCAAGGAGGAGCTGCTGCGCACGGGACGCGAAGGCTGGGAGGAGAAGCTGGAGCAGGCCCTCGTACGCCTGCCGCCCAGCCCGTTGGTGCGCACGGTGTCCGACAAGGGCTGAAGGGCCCTTATAATCCCTGACGTCCCCCGTTTGACCCGCCGGAAGGCCACGATGCCCGCCCCCAGGAAGAAGAAGGCGACGCC
Source organism: Vicinamibacteria bacterium (assembly GCA_025923995.1). GTDB lineage: Bacteria > Acidobacteriota > Vicinamibacteria > Fen-336 > Fen-336 > JAICEW01. The sequence goes on from JAICEW010000020.1 coordinate 28,755, forward strand.
CAAGACGTCCCGCACGGCCAAGCCCAGCCGGACCCCTGCCGAGCGGGTCGGGGGCGGCGACAGCCTCAACGCCTACATCCGCGAGATCTCGCGCTTCAAGCCGCTCTCGGGCGACGACGAGAAGATCCTCGGCCGCCGCATCCAGGAGGGGGACCAGGAGGCATTGCAGCAGCTGGTCGAGGCCAACCTGCGCTTCGTGGTCTCGTACGCGAAGCGGTACCGCGGCCTGGGCGTGCACTTCCTGGACCTCATCCACGACGGGACGCTGGGCCTCATCGAGGCGGCCAAGCGCTTCGACCCCGAGCGCAACGTCAAGTTCATCTCGTACGCGGTGTGGTGGGTGCGCCAGGCCATCTTCCACGCCCTCTCGGAGCACACGCGCGTGTTCCGGCTGCCGCAGAAGCTGTCCGGCCAGATCTCCAAGGTGGGCAACGCGCGGCAGCAGCTGACGGTGGAGCTGGAGCGCCCGCCCACCACGGAGGAGCTGGCCCAGAAGACCCAGCTGAGCCCGGAGGAGGTGGAGGAGCTGCTGAAGGTGGCGGGGGACGACCTCTCGCTCTCCACCGCCGTCGGGGAAGAGGGCAGCCTGGAGCTGGGCGACACGCTGGAGCAGGACACCATCCCCTCGGTCGAGCTGGAGATGATGCGCAGCTCCTTCGAGGAGCAGATCCGCGCGCTGGTGGCCGAGCTGGACGAGAAGGAGCGCGAGGTCATCCGCATGCGGTTCGGCCTGGACGGCGAGGAGCCGCGCACGCTGCAGGAGATCGGGGAGACGCTGGGGCTGTCGCGCGAGCGCATCCGCCAGATCGAGAGCAAGGCCAAGGAGAAGCTGCGCCGCAGCAACCGCGCGCAGGGGCTGCGGGGAGCGCTCAACTGATGGCGGCCTGCCCGGTCTGCGGTGGCACCGGCTTCGAGCTGGTCGAGAAGGACGGGCGCGAGTTCGCGCGGCCGTGCGTCTGCCGGCGCCCCGAGGCGTCGGAACGCACGGAGGACGCGTTCGTGAGGTCCTGCGAGATCCCCCCGCGCTACGCGCACTGCTCGTTCGGCAACTTCGAGGCGGGCAACGCGTCGCTCCTTTCCGCGCTGGAGAGGGCGACCGCCTACTGCGCGAGCTACCCCCACCTGGGCATCGACGACGGGCTCGGCCTGCTCTTCTTCGGCAACAGCGGCGTCGGCAAGACCCACCTGGCCATCGCGGCGCTGCGGGAGCTGTGGACGACCAAGGGCGCCCGCGGCCGCTTCTACGACTTCCACGAGCTGATCCGGGAGATCAAGAACAGCTACAACGAAGAGACCCGCACCACCGAGCTGCAGATCCTCGAGCCCGTCATCGACATCGACGTGCTCCTGCTGGACGACCTGGGAGCGTGGAAGCTGACGGAATGGATGCTCGACACGCTCTTCTACATCCTCAACGGCCGCTACATGGCCAAGAAGGCCACCTTCATCACGACCAACTTCCCGGACGGCACACCGGGGCCCCAGGAGGCGAACGTCCGGCGGGGTGAGTACCTGGTCGAGAGGATCGGGACGCCGCTGCGCTCCAGGCTGATGGAGATGTGCACGGTCATCTCGGTGGCCGGCCCCGACTTCCGGCAGATCCGCCAGGCGGGACGGCAGCCTCGCGGGTCGGCGGCCACACCGCTCTCGACCGACCCTGGGCCTCCGCGACCCCGCTTCGGCGGCTAGCGATTCATGCCGGCCGAGCCGCGGCCGGTTGCGTCTCACCAGGAACGAGAATGCTGCGGGCCGACGAAGTGATGGAGGCGTGAGAGCCTTCGCCCTCATCGTGGCGGCGTGCCTTCTGGGTGCCTCCGCGCAGGCTGCGCCGCCTCTCCCGAAGCTCGGGATCGGCGACCTCGCGCCGCCCCTCGCCGTCGACAAATGGCTGCGCGGTGGGCCCGTGAGCCGCTTCGAGCCGGGCACCGTGTACGTGCTCGACTTCTGGGCCGTCTGGTGCGGGCCCTGCCTCAGCGCGATGCCGCACACCTCCGAGCTGGCCGACCGCCTCAAGGATCGCGGCGTGCGCGTCATCGCCCTCACGGGGCCCGACACCGCGGGCAACACGCTGGACGCGGTCGAGCGGACGCTCTCGCGCCGCAGCGCCACGATGCGCTTCGACGTGGCCTGGGACCGTCCCGCGGCGGACGGCACGCCGCCGTATCTCGACGTGCTGCTGGGCCGCACGACCGTCCGCTACTTCAAGGACGCGCAGCTCGAAGGCCTGCCCATGTCCGTGATCGTGGACCGCCAGGGACGGCTGGCCTGGGTGGGGCTGCCCTCCGCGATGGAGACCCCGCTGACCGCGATCGTGGAAGGCCGCTGGGACCTGCAGGCCGCGGCCGTGCGCGACCGCACGCGACGCCTGGCCGAGCCTCGGGTGGACGAGCTGCGTGCCATGCTCGACGACGGCCGCTACGCCGAGGCCGATGCCCTCGCGCGAACGCTGATCGTGGGCCCCTTCGCGGGCGACGCGGGCTACCTGCGGCACCTGGCCACCCTGCTCGCGCGCGAACGCAAGGGCGGCGCTACGCGCGACCTGGACCTCGCGCTCCACGCGGCCGAGCGGGCCGCCGACCTCACCGGCCTCGCCGACGACACGGTGCTGGTCGCGCTGGCCCGCGTCCACTTCGTCCGGGGCGACTTCGAGGCCGCCGTGGCGGCGCAGGAGGCCGCCGTCGCGCTCATGGACACGCCAATCGCGGGGCAGGTGGCGGCCCTCGAGACGTACCGGCGCGCGCTGGCCGCGCGCTGACCCGTCAGGACGCGAACGCGTCCGCGATCGCGCCGGCCGTGCGGCGGCCCCAGGTCTCGTTGACGCGCAGGTTGAAGGAGCCGTCGGCGGCCGCGGGGGGCAGATCGAGGCCGCGCTCGCGGAGCGATCCCTTGAACGCCTTGGGATCCCCGGTTCGCAGGCGGAGGCCGAGCACGTTGGTGCCATTGGGCAGGCGCTCGACAGCGAACCGCGGATCCGTGGACAGCTTCGCCAGCACCTCTTCCGACACGGCGATCCCGCGGCGCATCCGCTCCAGCCAGCCGTCCGAGAGGTGGCGCGCCACCACGGCGAAGGGCCAGACCGCCCACAGGGCACCTCCGAACGCGCGGCGCACGTGGAAGAGGCCCTCCATCACCTCGGCCGGTCCGGCCAGGATGGCGCCGTTGGGCGCCCCGAAGTACTTCCAGAGCGACACGTACACCGTGTCGAACAGGGCGGCGTACTCGGCCGGCGCGATGCCGGTGTAGGCCGAGGCGATGAAGAGGCGGGCCCCGTCCAGGTGCAGGCGGATGCCTCGCGCGCGGGCCTCGCGCGAGAGCGCCCTCATGGCGTCGAGGTCGAACATCTCGCCACGCAGCCGTCGCACGGGCGACTCGAGCGAGATGACGCCCACGTCCGAGCGCACGCGGCCGGAGGACGTGCGGTCCAGCACCTTCTGCACGTCTTCCCATGTGAACGTCGCGCGCCCGGGCGCGAGCGGCACCAGGTTCAGGCCGCTCAGCGCCTGCGCGGAGTCGCCGGTGTCGTTGTAGACGTGGCTGACGTCCTGCACGATCACGCGGCGGCGCGTCCCCGCCAGCGTGCGGATCGCGACGTGGTTCGCGAGCGTGCCGGTGGGGAAGAACAACGCCCGCTCCTTGCCCAGCAGCGACGCGAAGTGCCTCTCCATCGTCTCCGCGGCTCCGCCCAGCCCGTACTCGTCCGGCACGAAGCTCCCGTCCGCCAGCAGCCGCGTGAGCAGCGCCGCGTACTCCGCGGGGGAGAGCTCGGGCCCGTCGCCCGTCATGTCGACGCGGCCGGACGCGGCCGGGGCCGCCCCGGCGCTCCCGGCAGGGACGAGGCTGGCCGCGGTCGCGGCCAGCGCGCCGGCTTCCACGAAGCGGCGCCTCGAGATCTCAGCCATGGCGCCTGCCTCCCAGCTCGACCCGGGTCCCCAGCCCCAGCCGCTCGGCGTTCGCGTGGACCACGTGCGCGGCCGCCACGTCCTCGATGGCGAGGCCGAGCGACTTGAACAGCGTCACGTCCTCCGCCGACTCCCGGCCCGCCGCGCGGCCGGTCAGGAGCTCGCCGAGCTCGGCCCGCACGTGGGCCTCGGTGATCGCGCCCTCGCGCATGGGGAGGAGCAGGTCCCCCGCCTCGTGGAGGGCCGACTCGCGCCGGTCGACGAAGACGCGCGACCGCACGACCGCCGCCGTGTCCACCTCGCGGCACTCGGGCGTGGCCGCGCCCACGACGTTCACGTGCGCGCCCGCGGCCAGCCAGGCGCCGCGCAGCACCGGCTCGCAGGACGACGTGACGGTGCACACGATGTCCGCGCGGCGGACGGCCTCTTCCGCGGACGACGAGGGAAGGACCTCGATGCCGTGCGCGCGCGACTCCCGCTCCGCGAACGCGCGCACGCGCTCGGGATCGCGGCTGAAGACGCGCACGCGATGGATGGGCCGCACCAGCCGGATGGCCTCGAGGTGGGTGCGCGCCTGCACGCCCGTGCCCAGGATCGCCAGCACGCCCGCGTCCTCCCGCGCCAGCAGCCGCGTGGCGAGGGCCGAGACCGCGGCCGTGCGTATGGCGGTGACCGACGTCGCGTCGACGACGGCCAGCAGGCGTCCGTGCGTCGCCTCGAACAGGAGGACCGCGCCCTGGTGCGAGTCGAACGCCGTGCCTTCGTTCGCGTGGAAGACCGAGAGCGCCTTGACGCCGAACACGCCCAGCGGTGCGACCGCGGCCGGCATCGAGCCCAGGAACCCGCCCGCAGGCAGGCGCACGATCTGCCGCAGCGGCAGCGCCGCCTCGCCGCGCGCGAGGGCCGCCAGCGCGCCGGCCATGGCCTCGATGCACTCCGCCATCGGGAGCAGGTGCCTGACGTCGTCCTGTCCGACCAGGAGGGTCATCCGCGGTCCGGCGATTCTACGGTTTTTCGCGGGGACCCAGTGCCACACGCACGCCTCCTCCGCCACAATCGAGGCATGGGCAGGTGCGCGCTCGTGGCGGCGGCCCTGGCGCTGGCCAGCGGTCCGCTGGCCGCGGAGCCCGTGAAGGTGCGTTTCCGCGAGGGGCTCGTGCACGGGTTCCTCGCGCTGCGCACGCTCGACGGCAAGACCATCGCGGACGGCGACCTCTACCAGACGCCGCGCGGGAACACGGTCACCAGCCGGCTCACCTTCCGCTTCCGGGACGGCTCCTTCCAGGAGGAGACCGCGGTCTTCACGCAGGGACGCGAGTTCCGCCTGGTCCGCGACCGGCTCGTCCAGAAGGGGCCGTCGTTCCCCCGGGCGCTGGACATGACCGTCGAGGCGGGCGGCCGCGTGGTCGTGCGCTATACGGACGGCGACGGCGAAGAGAAGGTCGAGGAGGAGCAGATGGAGCTGCCGCCCGACGTCGCCAACGGGATGGTGCTCACGCTGCTCAAGAACCTGGCCGCGGACGGTCCGCCGATCGAGGTGGGCATGGTGGTCCCGACGCCCAAGCCGCGCCTGGTGACGCTCCAGATCTCCCGCGGCGGCGTCGACCGCTTCCGCATCGGCTCGCTGGGCCGGCGGGCCACGCGCTACGTCGTCGACGTCCACATCGGCGGCCTGACGGGCGCGATGGCTCACGTCCTGGGCAAGGACCCGCCCGACACGCAGGTGTGGATCCTCGGCGGCGAGGCGCCCGCCTTCATCCGCTCCGAGGGGCCGATGTTCGCGGACGGCCCCATCTGGCGTATCGACCTGGTGAGCCCCGTCTTCACCTCGATCGCACCCATCAAGCGCTGACCTCTCGTCGCGACACCGTTGTTGGCGGCGCGCGACTGGCGCGACAGGAATGTCGCCTGCCTCCCGGCCCATCTCGAAGGCAAGTGCCCGCTGGACAGCGGGTTGGGCTTGATCGGGGCGACTGGTCCTCCAGCACGCGCCTTGCACGGCATTCCCGGCATGAGAGCGCTTTACGACGCCTCCGTGCTGTTCCCGGACTCCGAGCCGACCGCCGTGGCCTTCAGCGTCTTCCGCAAGACGCGCATGCTCTACTCGGTGCGCCTGGGCGGGCCGTTGCATCCGTTGTGGGCGGACCACCTGACGCGAGGGCTGTCGGCGCTCGGCATCAGCGTCCTGAACGGGTTCGCGCGGCGCACGCCCGCCGGCACGTGGGGCGTCGAGTTCCTGGTCATGCCGATGCCCGGCGCCGCCGACCCGGCGACGGTCGACTACGTCGCCCTGACCAGGCAGGAGCCACCCACCGCGCCGCACGCGATCGGCATCGACAGCTACGCGCTCGACGGGTCGCCGGAACAGGCGGGCCTGCTGTACGCCGAGGTGCGGGGCCCGGACCGGCTCGGCTTCCTGGGCGGCGTGCTCCGCCTGATGGCGCAGCAGGACTTGACCCCGCGTGAGATGTGGATCGCGACCTGGGACGGGCAGGCGTTCGATCGCTTCCTGCTGGCCGCTCCCGACGGGCGGGTACCGCCGGACGGCGCTCGCCGCGCGCTCGCGCGCGCCCTCAAGGCCCACCGGCGCGCCTGACCGCAGCGCGTGGGCCAGGAGCTCCTGCACGCCGTGCTCCGCAGCCGCGTCTACGACGCGGCCCGCGAGACCCCGCTCGATCCCGCGCCGCGCCTGTCCCGGCGCACGGGGAACGAGGTCCTGCTCAAGCGCGAGGACCTGCAGCCGGTCTTCAGCTTCAAGCTGCGCGGCGCCTACAACCGCATCGCCCACCTCTCGGACGAGGAGCGCTCGCGCGGCGTGATCACGGCCAGCGCCGGCAACCACGCGCAGGGCGTCGCCCTGTCCGCGCGGCTGCTGGGGCTGCGGGCCGTGATCGTGATGCCGGAGACCACGCCCGAGATCAAGGTGGAGGCGGTGCGCGAGCTGGGCGCGGAGGTGGTGCTGACCGGCGACACCTACGCGGAGGCGCAGGAGCGCTGCCTCGAGCTGGCCAAAGAGACCGGCCTCACCTTCGTGCATCCCTTCG
>JAICEW010000021.1 GCA_025923995.1 Vicinamibacteria bacterium
CAGGGCCTGCCCGCGCGCATCTGCTGGCTGGGCTACGGCGAGCGGGCGAAGATGGGGCTCGTGTTCAACGACCTCGTGCGCACCGGCGCCGTGAAGGCCCCGATCGTGATCGGGCGCGACCACCTGGACGCCGGCTCGGTCGCCTCGCCCAACCGCGAGACGGAGGCGATGAAGGACGGCTCGGACGCGGTGGCCGACTGGCCGATCCTCAACGCGCTGCTCAACGCGGTCGCCGGCGCGACCTGGGTGTCGGTCCACCACGGCGGCGGCGTGGGCATGGGCTATTCGATCCACGCCGGCATGGTGGTGGTCGCCGACGGAACGGACGCGGCGGCCGCCCGCCTCCAGCGCGTGCTCACCACGGACCCGGGCACGGGCGTGATGCGGCACGCCGACGCGGGCTACGAGCGCGCGGTCGAGGTCGCGCGCGAGCGCGGCGTGCGCCTGCCCTTCCTCGACGAGCGCCCATGACGCCGGCGCCCGATCTCTGGCCGGCCGGCTTCGACGAGCGGCTGGCCGATCGGGCGCGCCGCGGCGGGCCGCTGCTGCTCTTCGGCCCGCCGGGCGCGGGCAAGACCACCCTGCTGCTCCGCGTGACCGAGCGGCTTCGCGCCGCCGGCTGGACCTGCGTGTACCTGGACCTGATGGCGGCCGCGTCGTCCCCCGACCGCTTCGTGACCGCGGCGCTCGACGTGATGCCCGCCGAGTCCTTCGGCGCGCGCCTGCCGGAGGCCGTGCGCATCCGGCGGCTCGCGTCGTCCGGGCGCGCGCACGAGGCGTCCGCGGTCGAGGCCCTGTTCACGCTCTGGGCCTCGCTGCCCGCGAGCGGCCCCCGTCCGGTCGCGCTCCTGCTCGACGAGGCGACCGAGATCCGCTCGCTCGCGTACTTCAAGGGGCTGCGCGAGGTCCATCGGCCGTTCCTGGACGCGCTGGCGCGGCGCAGCGGCGGCACGCTGCTGGCGACCTCGTACCCGGCGCAGGCGCGCCGCCTGTGGCCGGAGCTGGAAGCGATCGAGGCATCTCCGCTGGGCGTCGCCGACGTCGCGGCCGTGCTCGAGCGGTCGGGCCTGCGGGCCGACGCCGCGTCCCTGCTCGCCGCCTCCGGCGGCCGGCCCCGCTACGTGCACGTGCTGCTCGACGGCCTGCGCGAGAGGCGCGACGTCGCGGAGACGTGGGCCGACGAGATGGCCGCGGGCGGGCGGCTCGACCTGCCCTGCCGCCACACGTACGAGACGCTGCTGCTGCGCAGCCGCGGCTACGGCATGTCGAAGGCCGTCCTGGCCGCGGTCGCGGCGGAGGAGGGGCTGAACCTGACCGCGCTGGTCGGGCGCCTGGGCCGCACGCCCGGCGCCGTCCGGGACTACCTGGTGTGGCTCGTGGGCGTCGACGCGCTGCGCATGGTCAAGAAGCGCTACTTCTACGTGGACCCGGTCCTGCGCGCCTGGGTGCGCCTGCACGGACGTGGACGGCCTCCGCTGGCGGCCGAGCTGCGCGCGGCGGCGCAGGTGATGGCGTCCAGCGAGTCCGCCGCGCCGGCCGAGCCGCCCCCGGTCGCCGGGACGCGGCGCGACACGCTGATGGAGATCGACTGATCCGCCGTCAGTTCTGGACGACGGCGAACAGCGCCTGGGGGTCGCAGCGCTTCGTGCAGGCGAACAGGTACGTCTCGTTGCCCAGGAAGATCAGGAACTTCTTCTTCGAGTAGGTCCCGGGCTGCTGCGGCGCTTCGGGCGCCTTGGGGAAGATGTAGTTGAGCGGGACCTGGACCAGCGGCTCCATGTCGGCGCCGCACTGGCAGCGGTAGACCTGCGGGCCCTGCGCCCAGGACGGGATGCCGCCCAGCTTGAAGGCACGGATGCCGACCATGAACGGCTTCCCGGTCTTGACCGCGACCTCCTGCGGCTGCTCGTCCGCGTCCTCGAAGACCATCCGGGAGTGCACGAGGTGCGGCTCCGGCTCCAGCGGCGCGCCGGCCGAGGGGTTCAGGAAGAACGCGTAGTGCCCCTCGCCCTGCTCCCAGAAGCGCGCAGGCAGCTGCTCGCCGGGCTTGACCGGCGCGAAGTCGGGGATGTCGTTCCACTGCGGGCACTGGAAGACGAGCAGGTGCTCGGCGCCGCGGAGCGGCGCGCCGCCGTCCTGCGCGGCGATCTGGAAGAACAGGACCATCGGCACCTGGTGCGTGCGGCACTTCGGCCACGCGGCACCGCCGGCCACGTGCGGCCGTCCGCCCACCGACGAGCGTACGGCCTCGTCGCCCGTCACCGGCTCCAGCGCCTTCACCACACGCACTTTCGTGTCTGCCATCACCGCCTCCCGCTGCCCGACGTTGGAAGCCGCCATCTTACTGCCCGCGCCGCTTGATCCGGATCACACGCGCACGCGAAAGGTGTGCCCGGTCACGGCCTCGGGACGTCGCTCGGCCTATCTTGCCGCTTGATCCGGTCGCATGAGACACTCTCGGTTCCCGATCGTGAAGCCGTCGTAGGAGCCCCTCCGCCGATGACGCAGTGGACCGTCAACAAGGTCAGCATGTCCCCTCCCAAGGGTGCGAAGAAGGAGGGGCCCGACGAGTCCGGCCTCACCGTCCACGTCCACAAGGGCCGCGTCGTGCGCTGGGAGTGGGTGGTCACCGGCGACGGCGACCGCGGTACCGACTACCGCGACGTCGACCCTGGCACCGGCATGCATCGCGGCCACGTCATGAGCTGCCAGGAGGGTGCCAAGGACACCTGGATCGCGGACAGCGAGTACAACATCGTACCGCAGACCCCGACGGTCAACCTGTCGAACGTCAAGCGCTTAGAGAACTGGCGGTCGGAGAACGCGCTCGGCTGCACGGTGGTGGTGGTGCAGCCGGCGGCGAACGGGATGATGACGTTCGAGATCAAGGACTCCGACCCGCCCATCAAGACCACGTTCGACCCCATGTCCAACGACCGCTTCCCCGACGGCTGGTTCTTCCAGCCCGGGCCCTGGCCAGCATAGGGCGCGCCGATGGACCGCGACGCCGTCATCCGCGCCCTGCAGGTGATCCTGCCCCGCTCGCCGCACTTCCCGTACCTGTTCCGGGGGGCGAGCCAGTTCGGGATCAGCTTCGGCCGCGAGGGTCTGCTGGTGAACCTGGAGTTCGCCAGCCAGCGCATCGACTTCGAGCACGTGCCCGACCCGCGCGAGGCCCACCCGCCCCTGTGGGTGGAGCTGCGCGAGCGGGACCTGCTCGCGTTCGCGTCCGCCCTGACGCCGATCCCGAACCTGAAGGTGGTGACGCCCGCCTCGCCGACGCCGCCTCCGCCGCCCCTGGAGCGGCTGCTGCTGCGCGTGTTCACGCCGCCCGGCATGCCCTCGCCGGTCAGCGACCGCGAGGACCTGATCGACGCGACGCTGTTCGGCTTCCGCGAGCCCAAGGTGCTCTGGCGTGCCGAGGAGCTGCCGGTGCAGGTGCTGTTCTACCCGGAAGCGGTGAACGGCCTGCACGCGTACGTCACGTCGGGCTTCAGCAACCCCGAGCTGGGACCGGCCGCGGTGACCGGCGACGGGCTGCCGCCGTCCGGCTTCGGCTACGAGCTGGTCCTGCTCGACGAGCAGCCGGTCAGCCTGCTGGCCGGGCAGTTCGTGGCCTGGACGCGCTACGTGTGCCGCACCCGCGAGCACATCCTGCGCGGCAACTGGCTCGAGTACCAGGAGGGCGGCCTGCCCGGGACCGTGCTGGCCGGCTTCCTGATCGTGCCGCCGCTCCTGATTCCCCCGAGCTTCCCGGTCGGCGTGGGCCTGGGCCAGTGGAACCTGCTGCTGGGCGCGACGTCCGAGGAGCTGGATCTCGCGAAGAAGACGCGCGTGACCGACGTCGCGCAGAAGCTGCTGGAGGCGGGCTACCGCGACTTCACGCCCCTCCAGCGGCCGTCGGTGGTCTGACGGGAAAGGAGGAGCCATGGCCGAGTCCGAGATGAACCAGCTCCTCGAGGAGGCCACGGCCGGCTGCGACGAGCTGACCGACGAGGTCACGACCACGATGGAGGTGGTCGAGCGCCTGACCCAGCGCGCGGAGAAGCTGACAGGCACGGTCGAGCAGGAGGGCGACGAGTCGCACGAGCGGTTCCAGGACCTCGACGCGAAGCTGGAGAGCGCGGCCGGCGAGCTGGAGAAGGCGGGCGAGGAGGCGAAGGCGGGCCTCGATCGCCTGGCCTCGAAGGCGGCCGAGGTGCAGGCCGAGGTCACCGAGCTGCTGGAGAAGGTCAAGTCGGGCCTGGCCGAGCTGGAGTCGCGGCGCGACACGATCGGCACCGAGCTGGAGACGTCGGTCGGCAACGCCAACACCGCGGCCCAGGAGCTGGCGGGGCGTATCGAGAGCCTGCAGTCTCGTCTGTCCGAGCACTTGGAGACGGCCGGCGCGCGCATCGCCGCGTTCGGCACGGCCGTGGAGGAGGCGCACGGGGAGCTCGAGGAGAAGAGCGAGCACCTGGCCGAGGCGGTGACCGAGCTGGCGCGGGCGGCCGTGCGCCAGACGCGGGGCTACGTCGAGGCGGTCGACGCCGCGCTCGAGGCGCAGGGCGAGGCCATCGAGCAGCTGGCCGACCAGCTGGTCGAGGCGCACAACGAGGCCACGGGCGCGCTGGGCCCGAAGTTCACGGAGGAGGCCGTCGCGGCGCTGGGCGAGAGCCTGGACCCGCTGCAGGCCGCGATGGAAGCGCTCGCCGAGCTGTGCGAGAGCGAGGGCCAGGGGCTGGCCGAGAAGTCGGAGGCGGTGCGCGAGAAGGCCGAGCAGGTGCTGGGCCTCCTGGAGAGGATCGCGCCGGTGTTCCCCGCGGCGGCGCGGCTGGGGTAGGCGATGGCAGTCGACGAGTCCGTCCAGAAGCTCGCTGAGTTCTGCGCCCTGCTCAAGCAGACGAACGCGCAGATCGGCCAGCAGACGACCGCGCTCGACGAGCAGGACAGCCGGCTCGACGACGTGGACGAGCAGCAGCTGGGAGCGCTCGGCGACGAGCTCTCGCGGCAGATCGAGTCGCTCACGACGCTCGCGGGCCGCGCCGAGGACGGCGTCGAGCGCATCGGCGCGGAGGCGGACGGCATGGCGGGCGACGAGCTCGAGCAGGGCTCGAGCACGGTCGGCGACACGGGCGACGCGTTCGAGCAGGCGCTCGACCGCGACACGGGCCTCCTCGACCAGCACTTCGAGGAGCTGCAGTCGCAGGGCTTCGCCGACGCGGAGCAGGCGCTGGGCGAGGCGGCCGACCGTGCCGACTCGCTCTCCGGCGACGCGGACGGCGCGTTCGAGGAGCTGGAAGGAGGCCTGGACGGGCTGACCGGCGACCTCGAGCACGTGCGCAGCGAGACGTCACAGGCGCTCGACGAGGTCGCGCAGGCGGTGAGCGGCGACGAGACGTCGGCGCTCGAGGGCGAGGCGACGCCGCTGGTGGCCGAGTGGCAGGGCCTGCCCGGGGAGCTGTCGGGCGAGTGCGGCGAGATCGGCGGCGCGCTCGAGACCGCGTACACCTCGTTCCGCACGGACAACGAGGCCGTGGCCGACAACCTGATCTCGAGCGTGGCCGACATGGGCCGCGAGGCGGCGGAGGCGGTCTCGGAGCAGGGCACGCAGCTGGGGCAGGAGGCGGACACGGTCGAGGGCGCGCTGTCGGCCCTCGACGAAGAGGGCGGGAACATGCAGGAGACGCTGGAGGCCGGCGCCACGACGTCCGAGGCGCTGCTGCCCGTGCTCGAAGAGATGGTGACGGCGCTCGCCAAGGTCGACGAGATCGACGAGCTGCTGAACGCGCTGGGATAGGCCATGTCACTCGAAGAGGCGCTCAGCACTCTCGGCTCGACGCTCCCGGGCCTGCCGCAGCAGGTGCAGTCGCTGCTCACGCACCTGGCGGGCGCGGTGGGCGACGGCGACGCGCTCATGGAGTCGGCCGAGGACAAGCGCAACAAGGCGGTCGAGCTGCTGGACCAGGTGGAGGAGGTCCTGGACGGCGTGGTCGAGCAGGGCGACGACCACCGGCAGAAGCTCACGACCGCGGCCGAAACGCTCGCGGCCAGCTTCCAGGAGCTGTCGACGGTGGCGTCGGCGCAGGCCGAGCTGACGTCGAGCCTGGACGGCGCCGGTGATGCCATGCGCGCGATGCAGGAGCAGCTCGCGTCCACCGTGTCGGCGGTCGAGGCCGCCGAGCAGGATGCGGCGACCCAGCTCGGGGAGGTCACCGAGCGCGCGCGTGCGGGCCGCGAGGAGGTCGCGTCGGCGCTCGCCCAGGCGACGTCGGAGGCAGAGGCGCTGCGCCAGGCGGCGGAGGGCGGCCGCGCGCGCATCGAGGCCGAGCTGTCGGGTCTCAAGGACCTCATGTCGACCCTGCTCGAGCAGGCCCGCGCCGCGCTCGAGGAGACGACCGGCGCGCTGCGCGAGCAGCTCTCGGCGCACGAGGGGGCGCTCGGCGAGGCGACCGACCAGATCGGCCAGGGCACGGCGGACCTGGTGCAGGAGCTGGAGCAGGCCATCGTGACGGAGATGCGGGAGCACATCACGTCCGCGGCCGACCAGGTCGCGGTAGCACTCGAGGACCTCGGCGGGCAGGTGGTGGAGGCCGGCTCGGCGTCCGCCGGCCTGCGCGAGGCCGCGCAGGCGCTGTTCGCCGCGGCCGAGGAGAACGTCGACCCGCTGGCCAGGGCGATCGACGCGGTCAAGGAGGCCGCGAACACGGCCGGCATCGGGTGGTGAAGGGCTAGGCCATGGACCTCGAGGAAGCGGCGAACACGGCGCACAACAAGGTCAAGGAGCTGGAGGGCCACGTCGACGAGGGCGAGTCGGCGCTCACGGCGTTGCGCGAGGCGGTCACGCGCGTGGGCGAGCGCCTCGACGGCGACTTCGACGCGCTGGCGGAGACGGTCGGCTCGTTCCTGGAGCGCGCGGGCACGCTGCGCACCGAGCTCGCCTCCGAGCTGGAGACGTCGCTCAAGGCACTGCAGGAGCTCAACACCGAGGTCGGCGAGACGCGCGCGGGTGCCGTGCAGGAGCTGGAGCAGGCGAGCGCCGACGCCGAGGCGCTGGCCGAGCAGGTCACGACCGCGCTGCCCGGCGTCACCAGCCTGCGCGAGCAGCTGGAGCAGGCGATGCAGTCGCTGTCCGAGCAGGCGGCGCAGGTCGAGCAGCAGCTGGAGGAGGGCCTGGGCAAGGCGCGCGACTTCCTGCAGAACGACGTGGCGGCGGGCCTGACGGAGCTGCAGCAGGCGATCAGCGACGGCGTGGAGGACCTGGCCTCGGCCGTCGGCGACTGCCGGACCGACCTCGAGGGAAGCTTCGAGGCCTTCGAGGAGCGGCTGTCCGAGGTGCGCGAGTACGCCGAGGGCGAGTTCACGCGCCTGCAGGAGCACGCGCACGAGGTGGCCGAGGCCTGCGTGCAGCAGGCGGCCGAGGCCCACCGCGAGAAGCTGCAGGAGCTGGGCCAGACCGCCGAGCGGCTGATCGGGACCATGGAGGTCTTCGGCGAGTCGCTGATGGCCCGGCGCGAGGACGTCACGCAGTACCACACCGCATCCGGCGACGGCGTCGGGCCCGCCAACGACCAGACAGAGGCGATGCTGGACACCCTGCAGCGCGTCAAGGACAAGCTGGCCAGCTTCACGTTCCTCACCTAGAGCGCGCCCGGGCTCGCGGCCCGAATGTGACCGGGATCACACGCGACCAGGGCCTCGGAAACGCAACCTCCCCTGTTCGCAAGGGACGAGGGGGCGACATGCTTCGAGGACTTGTCCTGTCCGCGGCCGTGGTGGGCTGCGCATCGACGCTCGCCGCGGAGGAGCTGTTCTTCAAGAGCCCGGGCCCGGGCATGCGATTCACCGCCGGCCTGCCCATCGTCGTCTGGGCCGACGCGCTGCCCCGCGACGAGCAGGCCGGGTTCCCGATCGTCGAGGGGTTCTGGGACGCGCAGCCCTTCGCCACCGCGGTCAACGTGGTCGGTGCCTACAACTACTTCCCGCTCACGGTGCCCGGCGCCCTGTCGACGCCGGGTGCGCACCTGCTGAAGCTGCGCGCCACGTTCCGCAGCGGCGCCATCCGCGAGACGGAGATGCCGGTGTCGGTCGATCCCTGGCCCGCCGCCATGACGACGCCGTGCAGCGCCCCCAGCGGACAGCAGTTCTGCGTCGTGGAGCTGACCGCGAACGCGGCGTTCACGAACCTCGACTGGACGAACGTGGCGGTGCGCGGCCACGGGCACACCGTGACCGTGAGCGGCTCTCTCACCATCCGCGACTCGCTGGTGACAGGCCTGGGATCGCTCACCGGCCTCGCGAGCCCGTCCACCGCGGTGATGGTGAACGGCATCACGGGCACGCTCACCGGCAACGTGGACGTGCGCGGCTCGACCTTCGAGGCGACGGGCGCCCTCGACCTGGTGGTGAACGGCTCCGGCGCGGTCGCATTCAGCGGCAACGAGCTCCGGGCCAGCAACTTCATCCGCTTCGAGCCGTCCAACCCCGACGCGTCGCCGGTGATCCGCTTCCGCGGGACGCACGCGCCGCGGAAGCTCTTCCAGGGGAACCGCATCGGCTCGGGGCGCGTGGTCTTCGAGGGAGTCGACAACTGGCTGATCGGGGCCGACGAGGACGAGGACCCGCTGGACGGCAACATCCTCATGGGCCCGCGCTGCACCATCGAGCTGGCCAACGCGGGCGGCATGGTCGTCCGCGGCAACTACGACCGCCACAACTACCGCGGCGAGTGGAGCCAGGGCTTCAACCTGGTCGTCGGCGGATCCGAGGACGCGCTGGTCGAGCACAACCTGATCCGCGGCGGCTCGTGGCCCGTCCAGTCGGTCGGGGGCGAGTTCCGCTACAACCTCGTCGTGGGCTACGGGCACGAGTGGATACGGACCCTCCACACCGGGGCCCACATCCACCACAACGTGTTCGTGCCCGAGGGCGGGGGCGGGCTCAGCCACGGGATCTGGGCCTACCTGCCGTACTACCTGCCCAACGCGACCGGCCTGCGGATTCACAACAACACGATGGACGGCGGCGCGCTCACGGGCGACTTCGCGGGCCCGTTCGTGGAGATGAGCGACCCGCTCATCCAGGTCACGTCGCTCCGGAACAACCTGTTCACCTACGCGCGCGACTACGGGAACGGCAGCCCGGGCGAGCCGCTGGTGCGCGCCACCGACGGGTCGTTCCTCTACGCCGACTACAACGCCTTCTACTCCCCCGACAGCGATCAGCCCGAGAACTACGACGCGGTGGTGCCCGGCCACAACGAGGGCGACCCCGGCTACGCCGGCCACGACGTGAGCGGGACGGGCGCCACCGGCGTCGTGAACGGTCGGCTGGCCGCGCATCCCTTCGCCGGGTTCCGCGACGACCCGTACTCGGTGGACGAGGCCGCCGTGTGGAACAGGCAGCTGCTGCTCCCCGCCGTGCTGGCCGGCTTCCGCCAGCGCTACCAGCCGGCCGCCGGCAGCCCGGTCATCGACCGCGGCGACGTGGCCGACAACGACTCGCAGGGCCGCCGCACCGACATCGGCGCGATCGACCTCGCGGGCCACGACCAGGACCGCTTCGGCCTCTTCGGGCCGACGGTGACGCCGGCGCTCACGGTCGACGACGTCACGGTCGTGGAGGGCACCGGTGGCACGACGCCCGCGACGTTCACCGTCCGCCTCTCTTCGGTCGCCTCGCAGGCGGTGACGGTCTCCTACGCGACAGCGAACGGAACGGCGCTCGCGCCGGCCGACTACGCCGCGGCGTCCGGACCGCTCACGTTCGCGCCGGGCACGACCTCGCGCACGGTCACCGTGATGGTGGCGGCCGACGCCGTCGTCGAGCCCGACGAGACGTTCGTGGTCCAGCTGGCGAGCCCCGCGGGCGCGACGATCGCGGACGGCCAGGGCCTCGGCACCATCAGCGACGACGACGCCCCGCCCCTGTCCGGCCTGGAGCTGGGCCACGGCACCACCATCACGAAGGACGTGGACGCGGGCGGCGACGACTTCCGGATCGCGCAGGCGCCGCGCGCCTCCTACGAAGTGGTGGTCGACGCGGCGGCTGGCGACGCCGCGCCCGTGCTCCAGCGCCTGGCGGCGGACCATTCCACGATCCTGCAGACCGGCGAGGCGGTCGGCACCGGGACAAGCCGGACGCTGCGCTGGCACAACACGTCGGGCGTCGCGATCCAGAACCAGCCCATCCGCGTGCGCAGCAGCCAGTGCTCGACCGACTGCGGGCCGGGTGACGCCTATCGCGTGCGTGCCTGGGAGACGACGGACTCGATCCCGCGGTTCAACAACGGCGGGTCGCAGGTGACGGTCCTGCTGCTCCAGAACCGGACGGGACGCGCCCTCTCGGGGCGGGCGTACTTCTGGAGCGGCACGGGCGTGCTGCTGGCGTCGCAGGCGCTGGACCTGGCGCCGCGGGCGACGCTGTTGCTGAACAGCAGCGCGCTGCCCGGGCTCGGCGGCCAGTCCGGGTCGGTGACCATCGCGCACGACGGCGGCTACGCCGCCCTGGCCGGCAAGGCGGTGTCGCTGGAGCCGTCGACGGGGTACAGCTTCGACACGACCCTGCAGCCGCGGCCGCGCTAGCGGCCGTCGCGCGCCTAGACCCGGCCCAGCGCCCGTCGATAGAGGTCGACGTACTGCTCCGCCGAGCGTCCCCAGGAGAAGTCGCGCGACATGCCGTTGCGCATGAGCTTGCGCCAGGCCGGAGCGTCCTTCCACAGCGCGAGGGCCTGGTCGATCGCCCACATCATCCCGGTGCCGTCCGCATGGTCGAACCGGAAGCCGGTGCCCTCGCCGGTCGAGGCCTGGTAGGGCTCCACGGTGTCGACCAGCCCGCCGGTGGCGCGCACGATGGGCACCGTGCCGTAGCGCAGGCTGTACATCTGCGTGAGCCCGCAGGGCTCGAAGCGCGACGGCATGAGGAACATGTCCGCGCCCGCCTCGACCTTGTGCGCGAGCGTCTCGTCGTACACGAAGCGCATGGCGAAGCGGGACGGGTCGCGCTCGGCCAGGGTGGCAAAGCCCTCCTGGATGGCGGGCTCGCCGGTCCCCACCACCACCAGGCGCAGCGGCCGCTGCAGCAGGTCGTACCAGGCGTCCGCGACGATGTCGTGCCCCTTGAGCCGCACCAGGCGGGACACGATCCCGATCACCGGCAGGTCCGGCGTCTGCGCGAGGCCGAACGTCTTGAGCAGGTCCGCCTTGCACGCGGCCTTGCCGGCGACGACGTCCTGCGGACCGTACTTCCGCGCGATGAGCGGGTCGACGGAGGGGTCCCACTCGTCGTAGTCCACTCCGTTCACGATGCCGCTCAGGTCCGCGCCCCGGCTGCGCAGGATGCCGTCGAACCCGTAGCCCATCGCCGGCGTCTGGATCTCACGCGCGTACTGGGGCGACACGGTGTTCACGAGCTCCGAGAACATCACGCCGCCCTTCATGTAGCTGACGCCCCCGTGGAACTCGAGCGCGTCGCCCGACGCGAGGTTCCAGGGCAGGCCCAGCACGCTCGGCGTGTCCGCCGGGAAGTTGCCCTGGTAGGCCAGGTTGTGGATCGTGAACACCGTGGGCATGCGGTGCAGCGTGGGGTCGTCCCAGTAGAACGACTTCAGGTACACGGGCACCAGGCCCGTCTGCCAGTCGTGTGCGTGGAAGACGTGCGGGCGCTCGCCACGGCTGCGGAAGTACTCGATCGACGCGCGCGCGAGGAACGCGAAGCGCAGGCGGTTGTCCTGGTAGTCGCGGTCGCCCGCGCCGTAGGCGTGCGGCCGGTCGAAGAACGGCGGGTGCTCGACGAAGACGACCTCGACGTTCTCCGACAGCTCGCGGCGGTAGAACCCCGCGCTGCGGTGGACGGCGTCGACCGGCACGTGCACCGAGCCGGCGAAGGCGCCCGGCGGGAAGCCGATGGCCGCGTAGCGCGGCAGGAAGATCGTGACGCGATGGCCGAGCCGCCCGAGCGCCTTGGGCAGGGCCGCTCCCACGTCGCCCAGGCCGCCCGTCTTCATGAACGGGACGACCTCCGGTGTGACGAACGCGACGTGCAGCGGGGTGGACATCGGGCGGGAGGCTAACACGACCGCGAGGGCGGGGTCATGACGAGCGCGTGAACTACACTCCGAGGCAGCGATGCCACGCCGCCTCGGACAGCACTTCCTGCGCGCGCCGTCGGTCGAGCGGCTGCTGCGCGTGATCGCGCCGCGCTCCGACGAGGTGTTCCTCGAGATCGGGCCGGGCGCGGGCGCGCTGACGCTGCCGCTGGCGGCGCGGGCCGCGCGCGTGGTCGCGGTCGAGATCGACGGGGCGCTCGCCCAGCGGCTGCGCGCGTCGGCGCCCGCCAACGTGGAGATCGTGACCGCCGACGCGGTGGAGGCGGACCTGCGCGCGCTGGTGCCCGCGGGCGGACGGCTCGTCGGCAACCTCCCGTACTACGTCTCGAGCCCGCTGCTCCGCCGCTTCCTCGAGCTGCGCGAGCGCGTGCGCGACGTCCACGTGATGCTGCAGGAGGAGGTCGCGCGCCGCATCGCATCGCCTCCCGGATCGAAGGAGTACGGGATCCTGTCCGTGATGTACGGCGCGTGGGCGAACGTCGACGTGCCGCTCACGTTCCCGCCCGGAGCGTTCGCTCCGCCTCCGCGCGTCTCGTCCGCGGTGCTGCGCGCGCGCTTCCTCCATCCCCCGCCCGTCCCCGTTCGCGACCCCGCCGCCCTCGAGACGCTGCTCCACAGGGCTTTCAGGCATCGTCGAAAGACGCTTGAAAACAACCTGGAAGATAGCTATGCTAACCTCAAGCAACACTTGAGGTTGCTCAATATCGAGGGCTCGAGGCGCCCCGAGACTCTATCGGTGGTAGAGTTCGCGAAGCTCGCCGAAATGCTCGCGCGGGACGTCTGAGCGCTCGACGACCGCACGGTTGCGTGACGGTCGGTTAACGAAAGGGCGACGGCCGGGATGGTCTCAACCGAGGACCGCCGGCTCCGCCTGGTCCCCTTGGGGGGGCTGGGCGAGTTCGGCCTCAACGCCATGGTCGTGGAGTGGCAGGGCCACCTGCTGCTCGTCGACGCGGGTGTCATGTTCCCCAGCGCCGAGATGCCGGGCGTCGACTCGGTCGTGCCCGACTTCCAGTACCTGGCCCAGCGCGCGGCGAACCTCCACGGCATCCTCCTCACCCACGGCCACGAGGACCACATCGGCGCGCTCGCTTTCGCGCTCGCGGCCGCGCCCGCGCCCGTGCACGGCAGCCGCCTCACGCTCGGCTTCGCGCGCCGCCGCCTGCAGGACCGCGGCGTCAGCGCCGACCTGCACACGCTCACGCCGGGCCAGCCGGTTGCGCTCGGACCCTTCCGCATCCATCCCATTCGCGTCGCGCACAGCGTGGTGGACAGCCTCGCGCTGGCGATCGAGACGCCGGCCGGCGTCGTGATCGCGAGCGGCGACTTCAAGATCGACCCGGCCGCGCCGCCCGACGAGCGCACCGACCTCGAGTCGCTGTCCGCCTGGGGCGACCGCGGCGTGCTGGCGCTCCTGGCCGACAGCACGAACGTCGAGCAGCGAGGCACCACGCCCGGCGAGGACGAGCTGATCCCCGCGTTCGAGCAGGTGTTCGCGTCGACGCCCGGGCGCGTGGTGGTCTCCTGCTTCGCGACGTCGGTCCCGCGCATCCAGCGCGTGGCGGACCTGGCCCGTCGCCACGGCCGCCGCGTCGGGTTCCTGGGCCGGCGCATGGTCGACAACGCCGAGGTGGCGATGGACCTCGGCCTCCTGCACATCCCGGCCTCCGACCTGGTGGCGGGAGACGCGGCGGATGCGCTGCCACCCTCGCGCCAGGCGCTGTTCGTCTCGGGCAGCCAGGGCGAGCCGCTCTCCGCGCTCTCGCTCGTGAGCCTCGACGAGCACCCCGCGCTGGCGGTGGGCCCCGGCGACACGGTCGTGCTCTCGGCGCGGCCCATCCCCGGCAACGAGCGCGCCGTCTCGCGCGTGATCGGCAACCTGTTCCGCCGCGGCTGCGACGTCGTGCACGGGGGCACCGCGTTCGTCCACGTCTCGGGCCACGGCTCGCAGGACGACCTGCTGGAGCTCATCGCGCGCGTGCGGCCCCGCTACCTGGTGCCGGTGCACGGCGAGTACCGCATGCTCGCGCAGCTCGCGCGCCTCGCCGTGCGCGCGGGGCTGCCGTCCGACCGCGTGCTGGTCGCGGAGGACGGCGACGTGCTGGGGCTGGACGCGGAGGGCGCACGCAAGGAGGGCCGCGTGGGCGCGGGGCGTACGCTGCTGGACCGCTCCGGCATCGAGGGCGTCGAGGACGTGGTGATCCGGGACCGGCGCCACCTCTCTTCGCAGGGGATCGTGGTACCGGTGGTGGTGCTCGACAAGCAGACGGGCCAGCTCGAGTCCCCGCCCGAGATCGTGAGCCGCGGCTTCGTGGACGCGGGCGAGCGCGGCGCGGACCTGATGGAGGACGCGGGCCGGCTGGTGACGGAGACGGTGGCCTCGCGGCCGCCCGAAGAGCGCTTCGATCCCGCCCTGACGCGCGAGCGCGTGCGCAGCGAGCTGCGGCGCTTCTTCCGGAAGCGCACGCAGCGGCGGCCCATGGTGATCCCGGTGGTCATGGAAGTGTGAATGGCTAGCGACAAGAGACAGACACGGCTGGCGGAGTTCCTCGGGCTCGTCTCGTTCGGGCTGGCGCTGCTGATCCTGATCAGCCTCGCCACCTACCGGCCCACCGACCCCGCGCCCTTCTTCAAGGCGGGGGCCACCGGGCCGGCCCGCAACTTCATCGGGCCCATCGGCGCCTTCCTGGCGGAGCTGCTGATCCCGCAGCTGTTCGGCATGGCGGCCATGCTGCTGCCGCTGGTGCTGGGCATCACGGGCTGGAAGCTGTTCTGGTGCCGGCCCATCGAGGCTCCCTACACCAAGGTCTCCGGCCTGCTGCTGCTGCTGCTCTCGCTCACCGCGTTCCTCGCCCTCGCGTTCGGCACCGTGCAGGTGGAAGGCGAGGCCGTGCGGGCCGGTGGAGCCGCCGGCGCGCTGCTGTCCGAGATGCTGAAGGCGAGCTTCGGACGCACGGGTGCCTTCATCCTGGTGGCCACGTCGCTGTTCGTCTCGCTGATCCTGGCCACCCAGTTCTCGTTCGCGGCGTTCCTGAGCGTGGTCGGGCAGATGCTGGCGCGCCGCGCCCAGGCGCTGCGCACCGCCTGGGCGCACTTCAGCGAGACGCGCCGCAAGGAGAGGATGCGCCAGGAGGTGCTGCGCAAGCACAGCCAGAAGGACAAGGACCCGGCGGCCGACGCCGTGCCGCGCGTGCGCAAGGCGCGGATGGCCCCCGCCGGCAGCGAGGAGGCGGACGACGCCGAGGAGGAGGACGCGGCCGACGACCTCCCGCTGCAGGCCGCCCCCGTCGTGCGCGGGGCCGCGCCGAAGACCGCCCCCCTGCCGGGCAAGCCCCTCTCTCTTCCCTTCCTGGCGAGCGACGAGGAGGGCGAGGAGCCCGAGGCCACGCCCAGGCGCAAGAAGCGCGCGGCCGTGCCCGCGGCGCGCAGCGGCGACTACGTGCTGCCGCCCACGTCCATCCTCGAGGAGCTGGAGTCCGAGGGCCGCGCGGACCGCACGCGCCTGTTCGAGCGGGCGAAGGTGCTGCAGAGCAAGGCGGCGGAGTTCGGCGTGCTGGGCGCCGTGACCGAGATCCATCCGGGCCCCGTCGTCACCACGTACGAGTTCAAGCCCGACGCGGGCATCAAGTACTCGAAGGTGGTCGGCCTGGCCGACGACCTGGCGCTGGCCATGGAGGCGGAGTCGATCCGCATCGACCGCATGAGCGGGCGCGGCACCGTGGGCATCGAGATCCCGAACGAGGTGCGCGAGACCATCTCGCTGCGCGAGATCGTGGAGTCGGACGCGTTCCGCAAGGCGCCCTCGCGGCTGACCATGGCGCTGGGCAAGACGGTCAGCGGCGACACCTACGTCACCGACCTCGCCACCATGCCCCACCTGCTGATCGCGGGCGCCACCGGACAGGGCAAGAGCGTCGGCCTCAACTGCATGATCTCGAGCATCCTCTACAAGGCGACGCCGGACGAGGTGCGCCTGATCCTGGTCGACCCCAAGCGGCTCGAGCTGGGCGTGTACGAGGACATCCCCCACCTGCTGACGCCGGTCGTCACCGACCCCAAGGTCGCGTCCAACGTCCTCAAGTGGACCGTGGCCGAGATGGAGAAGCGCATCCGCAAGCTGGCATCGGAGGGCGTCCGCAACATCGAGCAGTACAACAACATCATCAAAGCCGAGAAGGCCACGCCGCCGGAGCCGGGCGAGGAGCCGCTGAAGCCCCTCCACTACATCGTGGTCATCATCGACGAGCTGGCCGACCTGATGATGGTCTCCTCGCACGAGGTCGAGGAGTCGATCACGCGGCTCGCGCAGATGGCGCGCGCGGTGGGCATCCACCTGATCCTGGCCACGCAGCGTCCCTCGGTGGACGTGCTGACCGGCCTCATCAAGGCCAACTTCCCCTCGCGCATCTCGTTCAAGGTGTCGGCCCGCGTGGACAGCCGCACCATCCTGGACTCGATCGGGGCCGAGCACCTGCTGGGCAAGGGCGACATGCTGTTCGTGCCGCCCGGCTCCGCCCGCCTCACCCGCATCCACGGCGCGTACGTGAGCGAGAAGGAGATCGCGCGGCTCACCGAGTTCCTGCGCACGACCGGCCGTCCGTCGTACGACGACACGGTCGGCAAGCCCGAGCGGCAGACGGCCGAGGCGGAGGTCGAGGACAAGGACGAGCTGTTCGACGAGGCGGTGCGCTTCGTCGTCCAGTCCGGCCAGGCCTCCACCAGCATGCTGCAGCGCCGGTTCCGCATCGGGTTCTCGCGCGCCGGACGATTGATCGACGTGATGGAGCAGGACGGGATCATCGGGCCGGCCGAGGGCTCGAAGTCGCGCGAGATCCTGGTCGCCGCGGACTACTACGAGCAGGTCGACAGCTGGCCGAAGTGATGGCGAACGGCCCTTCACCGCGCAGAGCGCAGCCCACGCGCAGGAGAGCTGTGCTGTCGTCGCTCTGCGTCCTCGGCGTCCTCTGCGGCGCTCCTGTTTCCGTCGAGGCCGCGAAGAAGAGGCCGGCCAGGGCTGCGCCCGCGAAGCCCGCGGTCGACGCCAAGCCCGATCGGGCGCTGTACCAGGAGGCGCAGGCGGAGCTGGCCGCGCTCAAGGCGTCGCCGGCGCGCCTGGCCAGGCGCGCCGAGTGGGAGAGGGTCGCGCTCAAGTTCCAGCGCGTCGTGGCCCGCTACCCGCAGAGCGCCTACTGCGACGACGCGCTGCTCACGCAGGGCGACGTCTACCGGAACATGGCGACCCGCTTCAAGGGCTCGCGCTACGAAGAGCAGGCGATCGAGGCCTATCGCTTCCTGGTGGCCGAGTACCCCAGCAGCCGCCACAGCGAAGCCGCCCTGTGGGCGGTGTTCGAGCTGGCCACCGCCACTGGCGACCGCAAGCGCGTGGCCGACGCGGGGCGCGAGTACCTGGCCGCCTTCCCGCGCTCGGGCCGGGCGAAGGCCGTGAAGGCGCAGCTGCGCCAGCGGGTCACCGTGCAGGAGGCCGCGCTACCGCAGCCACCTCCGCCCGGACTGGCGCAGGTCTTCAACCTGCGCTTCTGGAGCGGCGAGTCCTCGACGCGCGTGGTCATCGACGTCGAGAAGCCCGTGCCCCTCAAGCACGACCGCATCCGGAACCCGGACCGGCTCTGGGTCGACCTCGAGGGCACGCGCCTGCACCCGAACCTGACCGACCGCGCCCTCCCCGTGGGCGACGGCCTGCTGGAGCAGGTCCGCATCGGCCAGAACCGGGACCGCGTGGTCCGCGTGGTCCTCGACTTCAAGGCGGTGAAGGACCACCAGGTGTTCTACCTGGAGAACCCCACGCGGCTCGTGATCGACGTGAACGCGCCCGCGCGGGCGCGCATGGCCTCGGGCGATCCGCCCGCGGTGACGGGCTCCGCGACCGCCGCCGCGTCCACGCCGATGACGACGCCCTCGGCGCCGCCGGGGAGCACGATGCCCTCGCCGCCCTGGACGATCGTCGCCGCTCCGCCGGCCACGACCGCGTCCGCCCCGGTCACGCGCCCCGGTCCGCCCGCGCCCGGCGTCGACCGCGTGCCGTCGCGCCGCCTGCCGGCGCTGGCGACGCCCGAGCTGCAGACCGAGCCGACGACGCGAACGGGGACCCGGCAGGCGCCCGTGGAGCTCGAAGGTCCCGTCCGTCCGTCGCCGCCGCCGGACGGGCGCGAGGAGAAGGCCGCGCGGAACGCGCGCGCCGAGCCGCCCGCGCCCCCGGTCGCGAACCGGGCGGGCAGCTTCAGCCTGGCCCGGCAGCTCGGCCTCTCGGCGCGGCGGATCGTGATCGACGCGGGACACGGCGGGCACGACCCCGGCGCGATCGGGCCGGGCGGCTACCAGGAGAAGGACCTGGTGCTGGACGTGGCCCTGCGCCTGGAGAAGATCCTGCGCGCCGAGCTGGGAGCCGAGGTCGTGATGACGCGCGCGACCGACGTGTTCATCCCGCTCGAGGAGCGCACGGCCATCGCCAACGCGAGGGGGGCCGACCTCTTCCTGTCCATCCACGCCAACAGCAGCCGCAGCCGCAGCGCCCGCGGCATCGAGACCTACTTCCTGAACTTCGCCAAGAACGCGCACGCGGAGGAGGTGGCCGCGCGCGAGAACTCGATCTCGTCGGCCACGCTCAAGGACCTGCAGAACCTGGTCAAGGCGATCACGCTCAACAGCAAGATCGACGAGAGCCGGGACTTCGCCGCCAACATCCAGGAGGCCATGATCGACAGCTTGCGGTCCACCTATCCCGAGGTCCAGGACCGCGGCGTCCACCAGGCCCCCTTCTACGTGCTGATCGGCGCCAGCATGCCGAGCGTCCTCGCCGAGATCGCGTTCGTGAGCCATCCCCACGAGGAGAAGCTCCTGCGCACCGCGGACCACCGCCAGAACATCGCGCGCAGCCTGGCGTCGGGCGTCCGCACCTACCTCACGGCGCTCAACCGCAACCAGCCCATCGCACGGGGATTGACCACCCCCCCTCGCGGCGCTAAGGTGTCCTCGAGGGGCGGCAAGCGGTGATCTTCCACGCCGACCAGGTCATCACCTGGATCCACGTACCGAGGCCCACGCTGGACCTGGTGGGCATCGTGCTGGGCTCATTGAGGCTCGCCGCCGTGGCCGCCATCCTGGCCACGGTCCTGGGCTCGCTGGTGGGGCTGGTGCTGATCGTCCGCAACCGCCGCCGTCCCAGCGTGATCGAGCCCTCGCGGCTCCATCTCCTCGAGACCACGCCGTCCTAGCCGGCCGGGCCGAGCGTTCCTACCGCCGGCTTGCGGCCAGCAGCCCTTCGGCCAGGACGATGTCCGCGTCGCCCTCCGCCACCGCGGCCAGGATCGAGCGCCCGTCGGCGGACCAGCTCACGCGACGCGCCACCAGGGTCACCCGGTCCCCGAAGTCCGTCACCTGCCGCCACTCGCCGGTCGCGGTGCCGAGCGCCCACACGTTCGTGGTCAGCCCGTCGGTCAGGGGCAGGGCCAGCCACTTCCCGTCCGGCGACAGCGCGGGGTTCACGATCTGCCAGGCGGCGACGCGCGACGCCCCCACCCGCCCCACCACGCGCGAGGGCCCGTCCTCGGGGCTCGCCGCCCGGATCTCGAACTCGGGACGCCCGTCGACCAGCGGTCGCTCGACGACGTAGTACAGCGTGCCGTCGTGCAGCCCGACCACGTTGCGCGCCGGCTCCGGGCGCACGGTGACGGCGGCTCCCCCCTCCGCCGGCACCTTCTTGAGCACGCCCTCGTCCACGAAGTAGAGCCACCGCCCGTCGGCCGACCAGCCGGCGCCCAGTCCGCGCGGGGCGAGCAGCCGCAGGCCGCTGCCGTCCGGGTTCACGCTCCACAGTCCGAACACGAAGCCGCGGTTCCCGCGGGACGAGACGAAGACGATCGAGCGGCCGTCGGGCGACCAGATGGGAACGCCCACCGCCACGCTCGGATCCCGTTCGTGGGTGATCTGGCGCATCTCGCCGGTGGCGGCCGACATCACCCAGATGTTCGCGTGGCCGCCGCTGTCGGAGAGGAACGCGATCTCGCGGTCCTGCGGACCAGTGGTCGGCGTGCGCACCTGTCCCGTCTGGCGCGTGATGGGGACGCCGCGACGCACGTTCTCCGCGGGCGCGCCGTCGACCGGGAACCTCCAGACGTCCGAGTGCAGCCACAGCCGGCTCGCCGCCAGCGTGCCCATGGCGTCCACGTCCGGCTGCCCGTAGGACGCCTCGTCGGACGAGATGCGCTCCACGCGGCCGCCCTCGAGCCAGGCCTTCCACAACCCCAGGGGCGGCAGGTACGGGAGCGTGCTGTCGTGAGCCGAGCTGAACACCACGGCCCGGCCGTCCGGCGTCCACGCCAGCCCGTTGACCAGGCTGCTGTCCTTCGTGAGCTGCAGGGGCCGGCCGGCCCCGTCGCTGCGGACGGCGAAGACGTCGAAGCGGACGCCGTCGCCCTCCTGGTACGCGATCCACCTGGCGTCGCGCGACCAGCGGGGGTTGCGGTAGTAGCGGCCGGGAGGGAACCGGCCGACCACGGGCGACGACGCGCCGTCCCTGGAGACGGCCACCAGCTGCACCTGGCCGCCGTCGAGTCGGAAGCAGGCCAGGCGGCCGTCCGCCGCCACGTCGGCGTCGCTCAGGCTGGCCGTGACCCGCCGGGGCGTGCCGCCGAGCGCGGGGACCTCCCAGACGTCGCCCGGGCGCTCCGCGGTGGCGTCGGGCGCGAAGTACACGAGGGTGCTCGAGTCCGGCCCCCAGCGCGGCCACTGGTGATCGGCCGGGTCGCTCGTGACCCGCAGCGGCGGGCCGCCGGCGACGAGGCGCACGAAGACCTGCCGGTGCGCGCCTTCGACGGCCGTGAACGCGACCGCCTTGCCGTCCGGCGACAGCGCCGGCGACTCCTCGAGGCCTACCCTCTCCGTGATGCGGTGGAAGCGCGCCGCCAACGCGGCCGGGCGATCCGCCGCCCCACGCCGGCCCACGCCGTAGCCGGCGGCCACCGCGGCGGCGAGCGCCAGGACGGGGAGCGCGATCGAGGCCGGCGATCGCCGCGACGGAGACGGATCGGCGTCCGGCGGCGCGGGAGCCAGCGGCTCCTCCTGCTCCAGCCGCAGCCGGCGGCCCTGCCACCAGCCGTCCAGCTCCGACGCGAAGGCGTAGACGGACCCGATCTTGTCGTGCAGGTGCCGGTGGACGGGCATGCCCTCCCGCTTCTCCCAGCGCTGGACGGTGCTGATGTCGCGGTTGAGGTAGGCGGCGACCGCCTTCCAGGACTCCAGCCGGGTCCCAGGGTCTTCGGCGACGGTCGGGGTGGCCACCCGATCCTTCATGGCCTCGGCTCCGGTTCCATGACGTGCGAGGAGGCGATTCTACCGTCTGGGCGGTCCGCCCGGGGGACGGCGCGGGGATCGACCGCGCCCGCTCCTCTCTAACGCAGGGCGTCACCTCCGCTTGACATTCATAACGCACTGCGTTATCTTGTGGGCGTGACGGACGGGAACGAGACGCTGATCAAGCGCTACGAGAACCGCAAGCTGTACGACCCCGGCGCGCGCCGGTACGTGACGCTCACGGACCTGGCGCGGCTGGTGGCGGACGGCGGCGAGATCCGGGTCGTGGACCAGAGGACGGGCGAGGACCTGACCACGCTGGTCCTGGCCCAGGTGGTCCTGGAGGGCATCAAGGAGCGCACGGCCGAGATCCCCCGGCACGTGCTGTCGCGGCTGATCCGGCTGGCGGCGCGGCCGGCGTCCTGGGGCGACTGGGCCTCCGCGCACGAGGTGGCCGCCCGGGCCCGCGCCGAGGCGGAGCGCATCGTGAGCGGCTTCGTGGCCAAGGGGCGCCTGAGCCTGGACGAGGCGGTGGCCGTCCGCCAGGAGATCGCCGGCACCGTGCAGCGATTGGTGTCCGACGCCCAGCAGGCGCTGGAGGCCCGCTTCCGCGGGCTGTTCGAGCGGCCGGCGCCGGGAGGCGCGCTGGCGTCGCTGCGGGCCCTGGAAGAGAGGCTGCTCGCGTTCGAGCACGTGCTGGAGCCGGAGGCGCCCCCCGCGCCTCCGGCCCGTGTCCGCCGAAGGACGGCGAAGAAGTAGGAAGGGCCCGCGGACCGCGGGCCGAGCAAGGAGACGAGAGTCATGCCGACGAAGAAGAAGACGACCAAGCGCCGGACCGCGAAGAGCACGGCCGGCAGCACGGCCGACGTGCTGCGCGCCCGCTGGCAGGAGGCCCTCAAGGCCCTGGCCGCGGCCGAGGCCGAGCTGGAGAAGCAGTGGAAGACCCTCGTGAAGAAGAGCGGCCTCTCCGGCAAGGACGCGAAGGGCGCGCTGCAGGAGCTGCGCGTGCGGCTCGAGAAGGAGCGCCAGCGCGCGCTCAAGGGCATCGAGGCCGGCGTGGCCGGCCTGCAGGCGCGGGTCAAGGAGGAGCGGGCCACCCTCTCGCGCCGCGCCGACGAGGCGATGAAGAGCGCGCTGGTCGCGTTCAACATCCCCAGCCGGCAGGAGGTGGGCGAGCTCACGCGCAAGGTGAACGAGCTGTCGCGCAAGATCGACGCCTTCAGGGCGCCCGCGCGCAAGCCGGCCCGCAAGGCGGCGCGCCCCGCCGCCCGCCGCTCGCGCGGCTGAGGTCCCAGGCGGCGTGGCCGGCGCGCTGAAGTAGCCTTTCCCGTGAAGCGCGCCGGGCCTCGCCGCCGGCGTTTCGTTCGCAAGGGCCGGCTTTCCTCCCGGAGGGAGCTTGGGTCGATCCAGTCCGTCGCGCCGCGCGTCCCGGCAGGGCAAGGTCGCGCTCGTCTGCGCCGGCGGCGGCGTCACGGGGGCCGTGTACGAGATCGGCGCGCTGCGCGCGCTGGAGGCGCTGCTGGACCGCAGCGTCCTCGACTTCGACATCTACGTCGGCGTCAGCGGCGGCGCGTTCGTGGCCTCGCTGCTGGCCAGCGGCATCTCCCCCGTCGAGATGTACGACGAGGTCGTCACCCGCGCGGGCCGGCCCTTCGGCGTCTCGGCCGCGCCCGTCTTCAGCCTGGGCCTGGCCGACCTGCTCAAGCGCACCGCCCGCGCCCCGCGCGTCCTCACCGACGCGGTGTGGACCGCGCTCACCGGCGAGGGACGCAACCTCTCGGACCTGGCCCTCTCGATGTTCGAGCTGCTGCCGGCGGGGCTGCTGGACACGACCGGCATGCAGAAGTACCTGGCCCACCTCTTCGCCAGCCGCGGGCACCAGGACTCCTTCGACTCCCTCTCCCGCGAGCTGTACATCGTCGCGGTGGACCTGGACGACGGCACGGCCGTCGCTTTCGGCGAGCCGGACCACCGCGACGTGCCCATCTCGCGCGCGGTCCAGGCCTCCATCGCGCTGCCCGGCCTGTACCGCCCGGTGCGCATCGGGGGCCGCGACTACGTCGACGGCGGCGTGAAGAAGACGGCCCACATCAACCTGGCCATCCGCCAGGGGGCCGACCTCGTCGTCTGCATCAACCCCATCGTGCCCATCCACAACGACACGCGCGGCGGCCCGCTGGGCGGGCACCTGAGCAACAAGGGCGTGACGTACGTGCTGGACCAGGCGCTGCGCATCATGCTGCACGGCCGCATGCAGTACGGCCTGGAGCGCTACCAGGTGGAGCACCCGGACGTGGACATCCTGCTGGTCGAGCCGCAGCACGACGACATGCAGATGTTCAGCTTCAACATCATGCGCATGAGCGCGCGCCGGCTGGTGGCGCAGCACGGCTACCTCTCGGTGGCCGAGGCCTTCGCACGCAACCGGACCGCCTACACGCGCGTGCTCAAGCGCCACGGCATCGCGCTCGGGCCCAGGCTCGGGTCCCAGGCGGCGCCGGCCCACCGCCGACGCGGCAGCGCCCTCGCGCGCTCTCTCGACAGCTCGCTCGACCGCCTCTCGGGCAAGCTCCGTCGCGCCCGCGCGTCGTGACCCGCGTCCCGCGTCTCCTCCTCCGCGTCCTGCTGGTGCTGCTGGCGGGCCTGGCCCTGCTCGGCCTCACGGGCACCGGCATGTACTGGCGCTGGTCCCGCGCCGCGCTTCCGGCCGTCGAGGGCACGGTGCGCCTGCCCGGGCTGGCCGCGCCGGTGACGGTGCGCCGCGACGCACACGGCATCCCCCACCTGCGCGCCTCGTCCGTGGCCGACGCCATGCGCGCGCAGGGCTTCGTGACGGCCCAGGACCGGCTCTGGCAGATGGACGTCATGCGGCGCGCCGCGCTCGGCGAGCTGGCGGACGCCTTCGGCGAGGGCGCGCTGCGCGCCGACCGCGAGATGCGCACGCTGGGCCTCAACCGCGCGGCCCGCGACGCCGCGGAGCTGCTCCCGCCCGACGTGCGGGCGACGATCGAGGCCTACGCCGCCGGCGTCAACGCCTTCATGGACGCCCAGGGGGACGCGCTTCCCATCGAGTTCCGCCTCCTGCGCTACCGGCCGCGCGCCTGGACGGCCGTGGACACGCTCGCGGTCGGCAAGCTGCTGGCGCGCGACCTCGCGGGCGGGTGGGAGCAGGAGGCGTACCGCGCGCTCTTCGCCGACCGCCTGCCGCCCGACGTGCAGGACGTGCTCTACCCCACCCGGTTCCCGGACGACCACATCCTCTTCGGCCACGACACGGGCGCCGCCGCCGCCTCGGCCGCCGAGCCGACGTCCCGCGGCAGCAACAACTGGGTGATCTCGGGCGCCCACACCGCGACGGGCCGGCCGCTGCTCGCGAACGACCCCCACCTCGGCCTGAGCGTGCCGTCCATCTGGACGACCGTGCACCTGACCGCTCCCGAGCTGGACGTGGCCGGCGTCACGCTGCCCGGCACGCCCGGCGTGATCCTGGGCCGGAACCGCCGCATCGCGTGGGGCTGCACCAACGTCCACGACGACTCCGCCGACCTGTACCTCGAGGAGTTCGACCCGCGGCGGCCCGACCACTACCGCGTCGAGGACGGCTGGGAGCGGGCGCGCGTGATCGAGGAGCCGATCCTCGTGCGCGAGGGCACGCTCTCCTCGTCGCGCCGCACGGTGCTGCATCGCGTGACCGTGACGCGGCACGGTCCGCTCATCGAGGCGTACGCACGGCAGTGGGCGCTGCGCTGGACCGGCATCGACCGCGTGCAGGAGCTCACCGCCTTCCACCTGGTCGACCGCGCGCAGGACTGGGAGTCCTTCCGCAAGGCGGTGAGCGCGTTCCCCGGCCCCTCGCAGAACTTCGTCTACGCGGACGTGGACGGGCACGTGGGATGGGTGTCGGCCGGGCGCCTGCCCATCCGCGCCAGCGGCGACGGCGCGCGGCCGTACGGCGGCGCCGCGCCCGCGTCGGAGTGGACGGGGTTCGTGCCCTTCGAACAGCTGCCCTTCGTCCTCGACCCGCCCGAGGGGCGCATCGTGACCGCGAACAACCGGCTGGTGGGGACGGACTATCCCTACGTGGTGACCAAGGGCGGCGTCGCGCCGTACCGCGCGCACGCGATCCTCTCCGCACTGCAGGCGCGCGAGGGCTGGACGGCGGACGACTTCGCGCGGCTGCAGTCCGAGAGGCTGTCGATCCCCCATCGCGACCTGGCGCGCGCGCTGCTGGAAGCGGCGTCGAGGCACGGCGTCGACGCCGCATGGCAGGAGGTCGCCCGCGAGCTGCAGGGCTGGGACGGACGGCTCGAGCCCGCGAGCCGCCCCGGAGCGCTCGTGTTCACCGCGTTCCGCGCGCTCGGGGAGCGCGTGATCCTCCCGCGCGTCAAGGGGGTGCCCCAGGCCGAGCGGCTGGCGCGGCGCATCGCGCCGCTGCACCGCTTGATCCGCGAGCGGCCGGCCTCCTGGGTCCCCGCGGGCGATGCGGACTGGGACGCGACCCTGCTCGCGGCCTGGCGGGAGGCGGAGAAGCGCCTCACGGCGCAGCTGGGCGCGGATCGTGCCGGCTGGCGCTACGGCGCGATCAACCGCATGGCGGTGGGCCATCCGCTGTCGGGCGCCATACCGGCCCTGGGTCGGCTGCTCGACCCGCCGCCGATCGAGATGGGCGGCGGCCCCGTCTCGCCCAACGTGCTGCAGATCCTCCCCACCGGCGCCACCGAGGGGCCCTCGATGCGCCTGGTGGCGGACATGGCGGACGTGGACAACACGCGCCTCACGAACTTCATGGGCCAGTCCGGCCATCCCGCCAGCCCGAACTACGGCGACCAGATGGACGCGTGGGTCCGAGTGGAGCCGCTGCCCCTGCCGTTCACGGAGGAAGCGGTCGCGCGCATCACGCGCCACACGCTGACGCTCCATCCCTGACGCGCGACTGCCGCCGCGGCAACGTCAGCGGGAAGCACTGCGCCGCACCAGGCGGAAGGCCGAGACGGTTTCTCCCTCCATGACCCGCTCGTGGCCCACCGTGATCCCGCGGTGCTCCTGGAGGTCGCGCTCCAGGAACGGCAGGTACTCGGGGCGCGCGAGGATCAGCAGGTCGTCGCGCTCGTAGAGGGCCGCGTAGAGGTCGCGGATTCCGTGGCGCTCAAGCCAGAGCTGGCTGATGGGCAGACGCGTCGGCCAGCCCAGCCAGAAGAACGACCGAACGCGGCGGCTCGCGCCAGGGATCAGCAGCGCGAGGGCGAACGCGGCCAGGCTGAAGGGTGTGACGAGCGCCGCCCGCAGCCGGCCCTGGCCCAGCGACGCGGGGGCCACGGCGTCGTGATCGCGCAGAGTCCGGTAGAGACGACGCAGCGAGGGTGCGCTGTAGCGCTCCGGATCCCAGACGAACCATCCGCGAAGCTGGTCGGGCGGAAGGCGTACAGCGCCTCCAGGACGCGGCCGAGCAGCAGGTGGATGAAGACGGCGCGCGGCGACGGATGCGTCTCCCCGCCGATCCAGCCCACGCCGCTCACGACCGTGCTCATCACCGCGTCGTCGTTGAAGTGGTAGAAGGGCGGCCCCAGGAAGGCCACAGTCGAGGCACCGGCGGCGAGCACGAGCAGGACGCACGCGGCCAGCGCCCGCGCCCCTCCGCGTCTCACGAGCCCCCTCCCCCGCGCGAGAGCAGGCGGATCCCGGGCGCGGCCTGCTGCGCCGTCCATCCCGGGAGCACGACTCGCAACGGCCGGGCGGCATCCTCCCAGACCCACTGCGCCCCCAGGCGATCGATGGCGTCCTGCACCACCGTCGGATCCGCCGACTCGTACACGCGCCTCGACCATTCGCGCCGCTCGGCGACCCGCTCCATCGGGATCCCCAGCGGGACGCCGTAGGCCACCACGCGGCGCCGCGCGAGCGCCGCGACCAGCAGCGGCTTCACTCCACCCACGTTCTCCGGATCGCCGTCCAGCGGCACCAACACGCGATCGCGCGGATCACTCGCCACGCGCAGCCGTTCGGCTGCGGCCAGGGTGGCCGGGCGCAGCGTGACGCGCACGAGGTCGAGCGACCCCGCCGTCGCGAACCGCGCGGGAGCGACCTTCCGCGCCAGCGACGTGACGGGCGCCACCAGGGCCAGGGCCACCAGGGGCGCCGCGATCCAGGCGCGACGCGCGAGCCACTCGCCAAGCGTGGGCCCCGCGTAGAGCCAGGACACGTACTGCGCGAAGGTCAGGAACTGGATTCCGTCGACTCCCATGGGATGGCCGCGCAGCGCGAGCGATGCAGCGATGGAGATCGCCATCGCGACGGCCACGAGGGCGTGCAGGCCGCTCGCGTCGCTGCGGGCCAGCCGCAGCAGCCGCGGAAGGCCGACGAGGCGCACGCCGAGCCCACCGGCCAGGAACAGCACCGTGGCCAGCAGGAGGACCGCCGGGCCGGCGTCGCCCAGGACCGACGCCGCCCATCGCAGCGTCGCGTTCACCTCCAGCGAGAGGCGCACCGGGCGCAGCGGGTCGGGCAGGAGCGGCCATCCGCCGCGACCGCCGGGGCTCAGCGCCGTGAGCAGCAGCCACGGGGCGCCCCCGACGAGCCCGGCGAGCGCCACGGCCAGGAGACGCGCCCGTCGGAGAACGACCGTCGCCACGAGCGCCGCGGCCAGCAGCGCGAGGAACGCGAACACCTTGGTCTGCCACAGCGCACCCAGGACCAGGCCCAGCAGCGCGAGGTCGGCCCGCCGGCCCGCCTGCAGCCAGCGTCCGGCCAGGACGAGGGCGGCCAGCGCGAGCGGGAGCCCCCACACCCACGGGTTGTAGAGCAGTGACTCCGCCGAGAACGAGTGGAAGGCGAAGAAATGGGCCGAGCGTTCGAGGCCGGTGCGGTTCGCGGTCGCGGTCAGGAAGGAGAGGTCGCCTCCCAGCGCAACCAGCAGGGTCGTGACCACGCGCGTGGTCCGCGAGGCTCCCCACCCCGCGAGCAGGCCCGCCACGGCCAGCCCGACGAAGACCGCCCCGATCGCGTGCAGCTGCCACACGAACGCCGCCAGGCCGGAGGCGCCCGCGTACGCGCGCAGCAGGAGCCCGGCCAGCGCGGGGAACAGCGAGTACTGCATGGGCAGCGGCGCGAACAGCGGGTTCTCGAGGCGATCGGGCGCCGCGCGCAGCAGCTCGTCTGCCACCAGCGAGTAGCTCACGCGGTCCCCGACGTCGAAGCCCAGCCGGAGCGAGGCGCCGCCCGGGCCGGGCCTGAAGTCGGAAGCGTTCGCGAGGTGGAAGAGCGCGCCCAGGGCGAGCGGCAGCGCCAGGTCCGGCCACAGCGCCCACGCACGGCGGACCGACTCGCGGCCCGGACGCAGCCAGGCCAGGCACGCGACGACGAGCGGCACCAGGAGATAGCGCCCTCCCAGGCGGATCTCGAGCAGCAGGACCGGCAGCACGACCGACCAGCCGAGACCCATCGCCACCGCCAGCCCCTCCGGTCCGTCGGCACGCGAGCGGGCCAGCCGCAGCGCGGCGTAGCCAGGAGGAAGGAGCATCAGCGCGAAGACGGCGAGCGAGACCGCGGTGCCCGCGGCGGCGGTCACGGCCAGAGCCAGGCGGCCGGTCCGCCCACGGCATCGAGGAGCGCGCGCGCCAGCGGAGTGCGCGGCCGGGCGAGCAGGTGCGCGTCCGGCCGGTAGGCGAGCGCACCCGCGGCGGCCTCCGCGGGCAGCTCTCGCGACAGCACGAACGCGTTCCGGGCCGGCTCGTACTGCAGGAGCACCAGGCGGTCGTAGGGCAGGAGCTGGGTGTCGCGCCCGTCCAGCCGGCGGCAGTCGGGACTCCGCTCGCCGCTGCACTCGAAGCCGTCCGCCGCGGGCCGGCACGTCGTCTGCCGATTGGAGGACCAGAGGAAGACCCGGCACTCGACGCTCGGGTCCTCGTAGAGCAACACGGCCCACGCGCGCGCGAGGTACCCGGCTTCGGTGGCCAGGTAGCGGCGGTGCTCGGGGACGCGCAGCAACAGGTGCGCGCCCGGCGCGAGGGCGGGCGCCTCGCCCAGCCACGAAGCCAGCTCCTGCCGGTGCGCGCGCGTGTAGCCGACGAAGTAGTCCTGGCGCTCCAGCGCGCCCGCCACGCCCAGAGCGAGCCATCCGCCCAGGGCGACGCGTACGAGCGCGCGCCCGGCGGTTCCCGTCGCGCGGCCCCACGCCGCGGCGGCCAGGCGCCCGAGCGCGAGGCACGCGAAGACGCGCGCCAGCAGGTGCGTCCGACAGTAGACCTCGGACAGCTGCACGCTCGCGAACGCGACGCTCGTCACCGCCATCAGTCCCAGCGAAGCCGCGACACCGGCGAGCCCGATGCGCTCGCGGGCGCCGTCACGCGCGGGACCGCGCCGCAGCAGCAGGAGCGCCGCGATCGCCCCGGCGGCGAGCGCGATCGCCAGGCGAAGCGGCTCCGGGACGACCGTGCCGATGGACGGGAACCACAGCGGGCGATCCAGGGCCCAGCGCCAGGGCGTGAAGTTCCAGAGAAGCAGGTCGGCGCAACGGCCGAGCCACCGTCCCGCGCCGAGCGGCACCAGCGCCTGCTGGAGGTATCCGCCACCGGTGAGCTGGCGCAGCACCAACACGAGGTACGGGAGCGGTGCGACGAACCACAGGAGCGCGAGCCCCACCCTCCGCCGGCCGCGCGTGCCCGGCGCCGCGATCCACAGCAGTGGTGTCAGGGGCCACGCGGCGAGCGCGCCGTCGCTCGTCCAGAGCGAGACCGACAGGCACAGCGGCGTCGTCCACAGCGCGACCTTCGATCCTCCTTGCAGCCACGCGAGCCCGAGCAGCGTCGCGCCCAGGTAGGCGACGATCGAGAGCTGGTACGCGACCGCGAGCGGCGCGCCGGTGAAGAAGTCCGGCGTCGCGCAGAGCACGAGCGCGGCGCAGAGCGGCGCGGCCAGCGGCGCATCGGGCCACAGCCGCCGGGCCAGCCGATCGGCGAGGACGCCGGTCGCCAGCCAGGACGCCGCGCAGAAGAGGTGCAGCGCGTGCACGGGGTAGCCGGTGGCCAGGGCGGCCATGAACGGCAGCCCCAGCAGCCGGCGGGTCGGCGTGGCGATCGCCGGGAGGAGCCCTTCGCCGCGCTCCGGCGCGACGTACGCTCGGAAGAGGTTCTGCACGTCGTCGTGCCACAGGCCCTGGTCCGGGACGAACAGGCCCCAGACGACCGCGCTCAAGCCGAGGTACAGGAGCCAGGGAGTGCTAGGGGGCGCGCCCTCCGTGGCCCCCGGCTCGGTCACAGCCTCAGCCGAACCAGACCGAGCGGCGGCGGGCCAGGCGCCCGTCGATCATGCGCTGCACCGTGGAGCGGACGTCCTCGGAGATGCGGTTGACGAGGATCGGGTCGTCCGCGCTCTCGGGGCCGTATTCGTCGAGCCGGACCGGGTCGGCGAACTCGATCGACCACTTGGACGGCAGGGGCACGAGCCCCAGCGGGCCCAGCAGCGGGAACGTCGGAGTGATCGGGAAGTACGGCAGGCCCAGCGGCTTCCCCATCCAGTTGGCCTGGCCGACCATGGGATGGATCTCCTCGGCGCCCACCACGGCGCAGGGGATGATGGGCGCGCCGGTGCGCAGCGCGATGCGCACGAAGCCGCCCCGCCCGAAGCGCGCGAGGCGGTAGCGGTCCTTGAAGGGCTTGCCGACGCCCTTGACGCCTTCGGGGAAGACGCCCACCAGCTCGCCCTTGCGCAGCAGCCGCACCGCGTTGTCCGGGTTCGCCCGCACGGCCCCGCTGCGCGAGAGCAGCGGCGCCAGGAACGGCAGCAGCGCGAACATGTCGAGCGCCAGCATCCGGCACGTGCGGCGGGCCGGGTGCTCGTGCCGGACGGCCAGGCTGATCATGAGGCCGTCGTACGGCAGCACGCCCGAGTGGTTGGCGACGATCAAGCCGGCGCCGTCGCCCGGGAGGTGCTCGATGCCCTGCGCCTCGACGCGCCACCAGACCGCGTAGAGGAACTCGAACAGCGGCATGAGCGTCTCGGCGAAGCGCGCGTCGTAGCCGAACTCGTCCACGTCCTCGGAGTGGTACGAGAAGTAGACGTCGCTCCAGAAGCGCGCCGCCTTCTCCCAGGAGAGCCCGCTGCGCAGCTCCTGCACCAGGCGCGCCGCAGCCACCAGCGGACCGGGGCGCCCGCCGGCCGCAGCGCGGGCCCGCCGGAGCTGATCCTCCAGCGCGCGCACCTGCCGGCGGAGCGCCTCCGCCTCGTCGTCGCCGTCGGCCACCGGCGGGCGCAGCGGCACCACCTTGGGCCGGCTCACGCGGTGGCCTCCACCGGCGTGGCCTCGCCCCGCGGGTGCCGGTAGCGCAGGTACGCCTCCAGCGCCTGGCGGCTCGAGTAGGTGGCGCTCCATCCCAGCTCGCGGCGCGCCTTGGCGCCGTCGGCCACGAACGGGTAGCGCACGAAGTCCACGAAGCCCCCCGGCGCGTCTCCGATGCCGGTCGTCCACAGCGCGTCCGCGGCGACGTACGCGAGCGGGTGCGGCACGGCCACGGGGATCTTGGCGCCCAGGTGGAGCGCGGTCGCGAGCGGGATGGGGTGGGACGGCGCGACGTTGAAGATCCCGCGCGGCCGCCGCTCGACGGCGCGCAGCGCCGCCTCGACCGCGTCGTCCGGGTGCAGGAGCTGGACGAGCGGATCGAAGCCCATCAGCATCGGCACCACGCGGTGGTCGAAGATGCGCGTGTAGAACGTGTGCACGCCGGGCCCGAACAGCGGCGCGAAGCGCAGCACGGTCACGCCCAGGTCCGGGTAGCGGCGCGCGAAGGAGGCCGCGTGCTGCTCCGCCTCCAGCTTGTCGCGCAGCCAGCGCAGGCCCGAGCCGGACGGCAGGGCCCGCTCCTCCGTGAGGAAGCTCGGGTTCTGGCCGGACGCGCCGTAGACGGTGGTGGAGGAGCGCAGGAACACGTGGCGCACGCCGGCCGCCGCCGCGGCGGCGAAGAGGTTGAGCGTGCCGATCGACTCCAGCTCGTGCGCGTGCGTCGCGTCCCGGCGCGGGCTGGTGAAGAAGGCCGCGTGCAGGACGGAATCGACCTCCTCCTCGCGGAGCGCCTCCAGCAGCTGCTGGTCGGACGCGGGCTCGGTGAGGTCGATGGCGCGGTGGCGGACGCCCAGCGCGCCCGGGGGCGCGGCCACGTCCAGCGCGACCAGGGCGTCGCCTCCCCGCTGGCCGGCCAGACGGCGCAGCAGGCGCGATCCCAGGAAGGACGACGCCCCCGTGACCGCGAGCCGGCCGGCGCTCACCTGGCGCCCTTGCGCCTCGCCGCCTTCTTGCGCGCGGCCTTGCGGCGCGGCGCCGTCGCGGCCCCCTCGGCCTTCGGCGTGCCCTGCGCGGAGGCCTTCACCGCGAGGCCCTCGACCGCCGCCTTCTGGACCGCCAGCTCGCGCTCCAGGGACTCGATCTTGGAGAGCGCCTTCTTGAACTCGGTGCGCGTGGGGATGTTCATGCCGGCCAGGGCCTGCGCGACCCCTTCCTCCAGCTTCTCCTTGCCCTTGACGGCGCCCTGCATGGCCTTCACGAAGTGCGGGTTGGCCATGAGGTCGTTCGAGAGCTGGTTCAGGACCTCTTCGCCACGCTCCTTCAGGCGATCGAAGACGCTGCGTGCCACGGTGTGCTCCCTTCTCGAGGTTCCGACGCGAACGGCTGGGCCCACAGGATACACCCCTGGAGAACGCGAGGCACCGCTAGCGGCGCGCCTTGAAGGCCTTCAGGTCCACGCGGTCGGCGAGCTGGCGCTGGAACTCACGCGGGCGGATGGCGCCCGCCTCGTGCCCGGTCTCGCGCTCCATCGCCGCCAGCGTCTCGTCCCAGACCCGCTCCCGCCGCGCGATCTCGTCCGCGTCCTTGACCCGCCCGAAGTCCTGCACGTACTTGTTGTGGCGGCACAGCATGCGGAAGGCGTGCTCGGTGTCGGGCCGGCGGATGGGCAGGCCCAGGATGCGCACGTCGTTGCCGACCGAGTGCACCGGCTGGCCCCACTCGCTGTACCCGCCGAAGATCGTCCCCAGCTTCTCCAGGCCGTTGGCCAGGCGCGCCTCCCCCAGCCACGTCAGCGTGGACTTCATGAGCGGCAGCGTGAAGTTCCGGTAGACGGTCGGATCGGCCAGGCGCACGCGCACGCCCAGCTCCTCGCGGTTGATGCGCAGCATGTCCTCGGAGCGGATGCGGTTGTCGGTCGCCAGGTGGATGCGGTTCCCGATCGCGTCGGGGGCGCCCAGCGCGGCCAGGATGCCCGCGACCACGCGGTCCACGGGCACCAGGTTCAGCTCGGCCGTGGGGTCGCCAGGGAAGTTGCCGGCCAGCAGGCCGATGACGCGCGCCTTGGCCTGGTCGGTCAGGCCCTCGGCCGCCTCGATCGCCTGCTGGGCCCGCCCGAACGCGTTGATGGGCGCGTTCACCACCTTGGTGTCGCCCCGGTTGTTGCCGCTGCGCGAGTGGCCGATCACGATCGACGGCAGCAGCTGCGCCACGCGCAGGCCGTGGTCGATGAGCGCGCGGTCGGTCTCGATCGACGCCATCGCCTTGGTCAGCTCGTAGTAGTTGTTGTAGAAGTGCCGGGGGAAGACGAGCGCGTTCTCCTGCGCCATCGAGCGCCGCTTGCGGCCGTGGATGTACGAGGTCTCGATGGCGATGTGGGCCACGAAGGCCGAGTCGGGCGTCTCCTGCACGGCGCGCGAGAAGGCGAGCGCGTTCTTGCTGCCCAGCACGTTGGCGCGGAAGCTCGTCTCGTAGGGGTCGTCGAACGACACGCTGGCCGCGCAGTGGATGACGTGGGTCAGGGTGCGGCGCAGCTCCTGCAGGTCGGATTCGCCCAGCCCCAGGTGCGGCTTCTCGATGTCGCCCTCCACGAAACGGAACTTGCGTGCCTGGGAGGGCTTGAGGTGCAGCCGCTTGAGCAGCAGCGCGCCGCGCTGCTGCGGTGTCAGGACCTTCACGACCTCCCTGGTCCTGTGATCGCGGATGGTCTCCGGCCGCACCACCGCGACCAGCTCCTCGATGCGCCGGTCCGACGCCGCCTGGTGGAGGATCTCCTTGCCCAGGAAGCCGGTCGCGCCGGTCAGGAGCACGCGCAGCTTCGGCTGGCGCCCGCGTCGGCGCAGCGCGGCGGCCGCGTCCCGCTGCAGCTTCTCGACGCGCGCTTTGACGTCCTTCTCCGACAGGTGCGAGGTCTCGCGGAAGCGGAACTGGTGGCTGCGGTCCACCACTCCCAGCAGGCGGCGCGCCCGACGCTCGAGCCCTTCCCCCCCGACGACGGAGCCCACGGTCCGCGCGACGAACGAGCCCACCTGGTTGATCGCCCGCAGGCCGTCGCCCACCGCGCCCTCGGCGCCGGTGAGCTGGACCGCGCGGTTGGCCAGGAACTGGACGGCGACCTCGAGCGGATGGTTGTCCCGGTGCGCGTGCACCAGCAGCTCCGCCGGGTCGATGGGGCCGGGGATCTCCTCGCCGGTGATGCGGCTCAGGCGCGCGATGTAGCGCTCGGGCGCCGGGTCGAACGCGGCCGGCTCCTCGGCGGCGGGGCCACGTCGGGATCGCGCTCGGGCCTTCATGGTCTTCGGGGGAACCGCCGCATGCTACGACCGCGGGCCGCGCAGGGTCAATCGACCACGGTCGCCGCGTCGGGACGCACGCCGAACCGGTGCAGGCGCACGCCAGGGGCCGGGGCGGCCAGGCCGACCAGGTTGTCCCCGCGGAACAGCGCGTCGCGCGGGATCGCCAGCAGGTGCCGCTGCACCTGCGCGCCGACCGGCGCGTCCCCCAGCACGCGTCCGTTCACGTCGACGCGCACCGTGGCCGGCACGGTGGCCGACAGCCAGAGCGCGAGCTGCCACGTGTCGGGCGCCAGGCACGGGA
>JAICEW010000022.1 GCA_025923995.1 Vicinamibacteria bacterium
GACGCGCACGGACTCGTGCACGAGCGCGCCCTGCCACCGTCCCCGGCGCCGGTCGTACAGGCGCAGCTGCGGGTCGGGGTACCAGTCTGTGGCGCGGATGAACCGGCCGAGGTAGTGCGCCGCGCGGGGGATGCGGTAGCCGTCGTGCTCGAAGCCGCCTTCGCGCAGCGACTGG
Source organism: Vicinamibacteria bacterium (assembly GCA_025923995.1). Lineage (GTDB taxonomy): Bacteria > Acidobacteriota > Vicinamibacteria > Fen-336 > Fen-336 > JAICEW01. The sequence continues at coordinate 176 of JAICEW010000022.1, forward strand.
ATCTCGTCACGCAGCGCGGGCGTCACCCGCTCGTCGGCGTCCACCGCCAGCACCCAGTCGTGGCGCGCGTGGTCCGACGCGTAGTTGCGCTGGCCCACGTAGCCGGGCCAGGGCGCGTTCACCAGCACCCGGGCCCCCGCCGCCTCCGCCACGGAGCGGGTGCGGTCGCTGGAGCCGCCGTCCACGAGCAGCACCTCGTCGCAGAAGGCCACGCTGCTCAGCGCGTCGGGCAGACGCTCCTCCTCGTCCTTGGCGATGATCACGGCCGAGATGGGCGGCACCGGGATGAAGTATAGGCGCTCGGTGCGACATCGCGTGGTGATGGATAATGCGCGGCGGACCATGACCGAAGACCTCCTGCCGCTGTTCAAGGAGCGGGGCGCGCTGCTGGAAGGGCACTTCCTGCTCTCGTCGGGGCTCCACTCGCCGCGCTACGTGCAGTGCGCGCGCGTCCTCATGGACCCCCCGCTCGCGACACGGCTGGGCGCCGCGCTGGCCGAGGCGCTGCGGCCCGCGCTGCCGACCGCGCCGGGCGTCGTGGTCGCGCCCGCGCTGGGCGGGGTGCTGGTCGCGCACGAGGTCGCGCGCGCCTTCGGCGTGCGGGGGCTGTTCACCGAGCGCCAGGACGGAGCGATGACGCTGCGGCGCGGGTTCGCGCTCGCGCCGGGAGAGGGCGTGGTGGTCGTCGAGGACGCGATCACGACGGGCGGCTCGACGCGCGAGGTGATGGACGCGGTGCGCGCGCTGGGCGCCCGCGTGGAGGCGGTCGGCTGCCTGATCGACCGCAGCGGCGGCGTGGACCTGGGCGTGCCGCTGCGCAGCCTGGTGCGCCTCGACGTGCCGACGTATCCCGCGGAGTCCTGCCCGCTGTGCGCGTCCGGGTCGACCGCAGTGAAGCCCGGCTCGCGCGGCGTGCGCTGAGGGCGTCCTTGCCCGCGTACCGCCTGACCCTCGCGTACGACGGCACCGACTTCGAGGGCTGGCAGGCGCAGGAGCGGCCGGAGGCCCCGCCCGTCCGCACCGTGCAGGGCGAGCTGGAGGCGGCGCTGCGGCGCCTGGCCGGTGACACGCCCGTCCGGGTCGCCGGCGCGGGACGGACGGACGCGGGCGTCCACGCGCTGGGGCAGGTGGCCTCGTTCGAGCTGCCCCGCGCCTACGAGCCGCCGGCGCTCCAGCGCGCGCTGAACGGGCTGCTGCCCGCCGACGTGCGCGTGCTGGAGGCGGCCGAGGCGCCCCCCGGGTTCCACGCGCGCAAGAGCGCGCTCTCCAAGCTCTACCGCTACGAGCTCGACACCGGGCCCGTGCAGCTCCCGACGCGCCGGCGGCATGCGGGCCACGTCCCCTGGACGCTGGACGCGGAGGCGGTCGCGGAGACGGCCGCGCTCTTCGTGGGACGCCACGACTTCGCCTCGCTCGCCTCCGCGGGAGGCTCCGCGCGCACGACCGTCCGCACCATCACGCGCTCCCACGTCGCGTTCCTGGGCGCGACCCTGAGCTACGAGGTGGAAGCGAGCGGCTTCCTGCGCAAGATGGTGCGCAGCATCGTGGGCGCGCTGATCGACGTGGGGCGGGGCGCGCTCGGCCCCCAGGACGTGGGGCGCGCGCTCGCGGCCCGTGACCGCCGGGCCTGGCCCGGGCCCGCGCCCGCCTGCGGCCTCACGCTGGTCCGCGTGGACTACGCGCCCGCGGACGCGATGCTAGAATAGCCCTCCCGAGCCACAGCGCATGTCACTCCAGGATCTGCTCGCGGTCGTCCCCTCGGGTTCCGAGGAGCAGGCGCTCGTGCGAGCGATCGACTGGACGCGCCTGCCGCGCCACGTCGCGATCATCATGGACGGCAACGGACGCTGGGCGAAGCTGCGCCACAAGCGCCGCGTCGAGGGTCACCGCGCCGGGATCGCGTCCGTCCGCGACGTGGTCGAGACCTCGGCCCGCCTGGGCCTGCAGGTGCTGACGCTGTACGCGTTCTCGGTCGAGAACTGGAAGCGGCCCAAGACCGAGGTGTCGACGCTGATGGCGCTGCTCAAGCGCTACCTGCGCATCGAGCTGGACACGCTGCTGCGCAACAACATCCGCTTCCGCGTCATCGGGCGGATGGACGAGCTGCCGATCGACGTGCAGAAGGAGCTGCAGCGGGGGATGGACCGCACCGCGCACGCGACGGGGCTGCTGTTCAACATCGCCCTCAACTACGGCGGGCGCGCGGAGATCACGGACGCCGTGCGGCGGCTGGCCACGGACCTGCTCGCCAACGGGCGCGACGCCGGCCACATCGACGAGGCCATGCTCTCGTCGTACCTCTACACGGCCGGCCAGCCCGACCCGGACCTGCTCATCCGCACCAGCGGCGAGCTGCGCATCTCGAACTTCCTGCTCTGGCAGATCGCGTACGCGGAGATCTGGGTGACCGAGGTGCTCTGGCCCGACTTCCGCCGCCGGCACCTGCTGCAGGCCATCGCCGACTACCAGAAGCGCGAGCGCCGCTACGGGGGGATCGCCCCGCCCACCGCGTGAGCGAAGGCGGAGCGCCGGCCGCCCGCTCCGAGCTCGCCCGACGCATCGGGACGGCCGTCGTCGCCCTGCCTCTGCTGCTCGCGGGGATGCTGTGGGCGCCGGCCTGGGTCGGGTTCGCGATCGTCACGGTCGCGGTCGCTCTGGGTGCCTGGGAGTTCGATGGGCTGCTGCGGGCGCGCGGACTGAAGGGCTTTCGCATCGTTGGCGCGCTGGTGCTGGCGTGGCTGTACATGCGTCTCGCGCGTGGGGCGTGGGAGGATCTGCTGCCCATCGCACTGGGCTGCTGGCTGGAGCTGTCGCTCTGGCCGCTCGTCGCGCTCCTCGTCCTGAGCGCGCTCCTGTTCCGCGCCGGCGACTTCGCGAGCGAGGTCCCGGCGGCGGGGCTCACGCTGCTCGGCGCGGTGTACCTGGGTGGCCTGGGAGGGTCGATCGCTGCCCTGCGTGTGATGGGGCCGGATTCGATCGGCCCCTGGCGCATCGGCCTGCTCCTCGCGATCGTGATGGCTTCCGACACGGCCGCCTATTTCGTGGGCCGTGCCCTGGGGCGCCGCAAGCTGGCGCCCGCCATCTCGCCCGGCAAGACCGTCGAGGGGGCCGTCGGGGGAGTCGTGGGCGGGGTGCTCGGCGCCTGGGCGGTCAGCGCGGCCGGGCTCGGCCTGCCCGTGTGGCACGTGGTGGTCCTGGGTGTCCTGGTCACGCTGTTCGCGATCGTGGGGGACCTGCTGGAGAGCCTCCTGAAGCGGTGGGCCGGGGTGAAGGACTCGGGCCGGCTGTTCCCGGGCCACGGGGGCATGCTGGACCGGCTCGACAGCTTGCTGTTCGGCGCGGCCGTCCTGTACTATTACTTCAGCTTGTACGGCTGACCACGGCCCCTCGACCGGGGCCGTTCGTACTTATGGGCCATCGAGGTTCAAGACCCCCCGCATGAAAGGCCTCGCCATCCTCGGCAGCACCGGATCGGTGGGCACGAACGTGCTCCGCGTGGTGGATGCCTTCCCGGACCGCCTGCGCGTGGTGGCGCTCGCGGCCGGCTCGAACGTGGAGCGCCTGGCGGAGCAGGTGGCCCGGTACCGCCCGCAGGCGGTGTCCGTCTCGACGCCCGAGGCCCGCGACGCGCTGGCCCGCCTCGTGGATCTCTCGGGCGTGAAGGTGGGCGTGGGGCGGGACGGCGCGGTGGCGGTCGCGACGCACGCGGACGCTTCGATGGTGGTCGCCGCCGCGGTGGGTGCGGTCGGGCTCGTCCCGACCTACCGCGCGCTGGAGGCCGGCAAGGACGTGGCGCTCGCGAACAAGGAGACGCTGGTGATGGCGGGCGAGCTGATGGTCGCGGAGTCGCGCGCCCACGGCGGCCGGCTGCTGCCCATCGACAGCGAGCACTGCGCGCTCCACCAGTGCCTGGACGGGCGGCGCCCGGACGAGGTGCGGCGGCTGGTCCTGACCGCCTCGGGCGGGCCGTTCCGCACGCGCGCCCGCGACACCTTCGCGTCCATCACGCCGGAGGAGGCGCTGTGCCATCCGACGTGGTCGATGGGCCGCAAGATCACGATCGACTCGGCCACGCTCATGAACAAGGGCCTCGAGGTGATCGAGGCGCGCTGGCTGTTCGGCCTGCCGACCGAGCGGGTGAGCGTGCTCATCCACCCGCAGTCGGTGGTGCACTCGATGGTCGAGTTCGTGGACGGCACGGTGCTGGCCCAGCTGGGTGTCACCGACATGCGCCTGCCCATCCAGTACGCGCTGTCGCACCCGGAGCGCTGGGAGGCGGCCATCCCGGGGATGGACTTCACGCGCGCGCTCTCGCTCGACTTCGACGTGCCGGACCACGACCGCTTCCCGTGCCTCGGCCTCGCCTACCAGGCGCTGGCCGGAGGCGGCTGCCTGCCGGCCGTCCTCAACGCCGCCAACGAGGAAGCGGTGGGGGCGTTCCTCGAGGGGCGCATCCCGTTCACAGCCATTCCCGAGCAGGTCGCGGAGACGCTCTCCGCGCGGCCCCCGGCCGCGCTGGGCGCGCTCGACGACGTGCTCGACGCCGACGCCTGGGCCCGCGACCACACGCGGGCGGGGCTGGCTCGGCGGTCCGCCCGGGTGGGCGTGTAGGAGCCCATGAACTTCCTGTACAGCATCGGTCCGTTCATCCTCGTGCTCGGGATCATCATCTTCGTGCACGAGTTCGGCCACTTCATCACCGCCAAGGCGTTCGGGATGCGCGTCTTCATCTTCTCGTTCGGCTTCGGGAAGCGGCTCATCGGCTTCAAGCGGGGCGACACGGACTACCGGCTGTCGCTCATCCCCCTCGGCGGGTACGTGAAGCTGGAGGGCGAGCCCGAGGACCACCTCTCCGAGGACGTGAGCGCGCTGGGCGACGGGAAGGACTTCACCGCGCGGCCGCGCTGGCAGAAGTTCCTCGTCTACCTGGCCGGGCCCCTCATGAACGCCGTGCTCACGATCGCCGTCTTCACCGGGCTGTTCCGCGCGGGCTCGGGCGAGGTGGACGCGACCTACATGTCGGCCCCCGTGATCGGCGCCGTCGAGGCCGACTCGCCCGCGGCCAGGGCCGGCGTCCAGCCCGGCGACGAGATCGTCTCGGTGGACGGCAAGCGCATCGCGGCCTGGGAGGACGCGATGCTCGCCATCCTGATCCGTCCCGACGCGGACATCCAGCTCGGCGTCCGCCGCAACGGCGCCGAGCAGACGCTTCCGGTGCGCTCGACCGCGCGTCCGCACGCGGAGGACACCTCCGGCAAGGAGCTGGTCGGGCACATCGGCGTCACGCCCGTGCTGCTGGTGAAGCCGATCCCCGGCGAGCCGGCCATGGAAGCCGGCGTGCGGCCGGGGGACCAGCTCCTGAAGGTGGACGACCGCCCGATCGGATCGTTCGCCGACCTGGTCGAGGTCGTGAGCGCCTCGCAGGGCAAGAGCCTGCGGCTGCAGCTGCGGCGGGACGGCCAGACGCTCGAGATCCCGGTGACTCCGCGCCAGAAGGCCGAAGGGCCGCGCATCGGCCTGGGCCCGCACACGATCTTCAAGCAGTACGACCTGCGGGGCGCGTTCGCCGAGGCCTGCCGCACCACCTGGCTGCAGACCAAGCTCACGCTCGAGGTGGTGAAGCGCCTGCTGACCGCGCGGCTGTCGCCCAAGACCATGATGGGCCCGCTGGGGATCGGCAAGAAGGCCGGCGAGGAGGCGCAGCGCGGCCTGGCCGCCTTCCTCCAGCTGATCGCGATGATCAGCCTCCAGGTGGGCATCCTCAACCTGTTCCCGCTGGCGCCGCTGGACGGCGGCCACCTGGCCATCATCGGCCTCGAGGGACTGATCCGCCGCGACCTCAGCCTCGACATGAAGGCGCGCATCGCGAACGCGGGCGCCCTGGTCCTGCTGGGTCTGATCGTGGTGGTGCTGTACTCGGACCTCAGCAAGACGAGCGCGCTGTCGAAGTACCTCCCGTAGGAGGAGCCACGGACGAGCTGGGCGTTCGGCTCCTGGACGTCGACGACGCCGAGCCCTGCGCGCGGATGATGTCCGCCTCCGAGCCCTGGCTCACGCTGGGGCGCTCGTTCGAGAAGTCGCTCGAGATCGTGCGCCACCCGGCCAAGGAGGTCTGGGTGGTGCCGGGGACCGACGGCCCCTGCGCATTCGTGATCCTCGACATGCACGGCGCGTTCACGGGCTACGTGCAGACGATCTGCGTTCGGCCCGACGAGCGCGGGCGGGGCCTGGGCACGCGCCTGCTCGGCTGGGCCGAGGCGCGCATCTTCCGCGAGAGCCCGAACGTGTTCCTCTGCGTCTCGTCCTTCAACCCCGGCGCCCTCCGGCTCTACGAGCGGCTGGGTTATGCGGTGGTGGGCACGCTCGACGACTACATCGTGCGCGGGCACGCCGAGGTGCTGATGCGCAAGACGCGCGGGCCCTGGCGGGAGTTCGCTACTCGATCGTGAAGGTCTGGAGCTCGACCGGGATCTGGACGTCCACGAACGCGGCGCTCACGGGGCCCCAGTTGCCCGCGGCGTCGCGCGCCCGCACGAACAGCAGGTGCCGGCCGACCGACCAGCCCGCGGTGGAGAGCACCGCCTGCACGGGCTCGACCGGCTCGTCGAACCCGCCGTCGCTCGCCGTCATCGGCAGCGGCACCGCGCCGGGCGACCAGGGCGGCGTGTCGAGGTAGGCCTCGGCCGCGGCCACGGTCTGCGTGGGCTCGACGCCGTTGGTGTTGTTGAAGCGCGTGTCGTCTGCCGTCGCGGTGAGCGTGAGCGGCTGGCCCACGGTCACGGTGGCCGGCTGCGCGAGGACGGAGTGCGCCTCGGGCCCCGCCGGCAGCTCGAAGGGGCGGCGCACCACGCGCGCGGCGTAGAGCAGCGCCTGGAGGTTGGTCGGATAGATGGTGTTCTCGAACGTCGCGCAGCTCTGGAAGAAGGTGGTGCCCAGCTCGAACGTGAAGGAGGCGACGCCCCGGTCGCCGTACGCGAACTCGCGCGTGGTGCCGTCGGTCACGTAGAGTTGGATGGACTGCTGGGGCGTGTGGTTGTTGAAGAACGCGAACTTTCGGCCCAGCGTCTGCAGCGCGGTCCCGTTGGGCGCCGGGGCGGCGGTCCAGCCCCACGGCCACATGACCAGCATGCCGGAGCTGTGGATGTCGATGAACAGGCCCGGCGTGTCGGAGGGCTGCGGGTCCGTGATGCCGCCGATCCAGCCGGTGGGCCACAGGGCGTCCGCGTAGCTCCGCGCCGCCTGCGTCTCCGGCTCCGAGGCGGGGGACGCGCCTCGGAAGGTCTCGGCGCAGGGGGAGGCGCTGGAGCCACCGCAGCAGCCCCACTGGAACGGGTAGTTCCGGTTCAGGTCCGCCCCCCGGTCCGCGCTCGCCGCCCCGCAGTAGCTCCCGTTGGTGTTCTTGCGCCAGAGGAGCCCCGTCTCGGCGTGCTTGCGGCCGTCGGGGTTGGCCTGCAGCATGAGGTGGATCTCGTGATGGTCGAGGATCCACGTCACGTCGGCGTCCGTGCCGTAGCGGCTCACCAGGTGCTCCGCGAACCGCGTCATGAGCTCGGCGGTCGTGTACTCCCGCGCGTGGATGGCCGAGGTCGCGAAGAACGCGGGCTTGGGGCCCGGCGACGCGGACGAGGTGAGGCGGAGGACCATCATGTCGTAGCCCGGCAGCCCGCCCGGGGCGGTCTTCTCCCACGAGTCGCCGGCGTCGATCCACGACGCGAGCTCCGGGTGAGCCAGCACCAACGCCTGCGCCGAGGCGAACGTCTCCTCCACCGTGCGGTAGCAAGGAAAGCCGGGGATGGCTTCGACCTGCCCGGGCAGCGGGACCCGGGGCCGCGTGTAGTCCGCGGTCAGCGCGGCGTCGACGGTCGGCACGAAGCCCAGCTCGACCAGCCGCCGCCAGCCGCTGCGGTCGACGTCGACCACGACCACTTTCCGCGCGTGGTCCACCTCCCAGGGCTCGATCTCCGCGGCCAGGCGGTCGACCTGCGCGCGCTCCAGGAACGTCGCGCGGACGATCCACGGGCCGTCCCCGGAGGGCGGCTCGGCGGCGCCGGCGAGCGGGCCGGCCGCGAGGAGGGCGCACAGCGGGAGAAGACGCAGACGCATGCGGTCGACCTCCGTGGTCAGCGGGACAGGAACGCGGGAAGTCTAGCGCACCTCCCGACCGCCGGGCCTCAGCGCGGCCGCAGGACCACGAAGTACTGGTGCGGGAGGAACGTCTCCTCGGAGGCGACCGCGAGCCCCGCGGCCGCGGCGTCGCGCAGGAAGTCCTCCCGGGCGATGCGATGGCCCAGCGGCGGCCCCACCGGCGTCGCGCGCTTGTGGTAGTCGACGTTGGCGATGCGCCCGCCCGGCTTCAGGACCCGCTGCAGCCGGCGCAGGTAGGCGGGACCGTCGGGGAAGTGGTGATACGTGTCGACGATCAGCACGATGTCGCAGGCGGCGCGCGGCAGCAGCGGGTCGTCCGGCCGCGCCAGCACCGGCGTCACGTTGGCCACGCCCGCCGCCGCCAGCCGCTGGCCCAGCAGCGCCAGCAGCCGGGGCTCCACGTCCACCCCGAACACGCGGCCCTCGTCGCCGACCGCGCGTGCCAGCCGGAGCGTGAAGTAACCGGGCCCGGAGCCGACGTCACACGCGGTCTGGCCCGGCTTCAGGCCCAGCGCCGCCACGACCTGGTCGGGCTTCTGCCAGGCGGCGCGGTCGGGGGACTCGAGGTGCGCCGCGTACGCGTCGAGGTCGGCCGGGTTGCCGTGCGCGCCGCCCGGGTGCTCGTGGGGCGCGTGCTGTCCGTGGGGCGCGTGGCGGGGGGGAGCGTCCTGGAGCGAGGTGGCTGCGGCCGTGCCGGCCAGCGAGGCCAGCACGACCGCCGCCAGCGGGCGGCCTACTTGCGCGGCGCCCACACCGGCTTGAAGTTGGGGTCGAGCTCGTACGCCTTGTCGAAGAGCTCGGCCGCCTGCTGCTTCTCGGGATGGAACGGCCGCTTGGGCTCGGCGATCTTGTAGACCGTGTACGCGAGGTAGAACGTCGCCGCCGCGTCGTTCGGGTTGGCGTCGACGGCCGCCTGGAAGTGCTTCTTGGCGGCGGCGAACCGCTTGCGCTTGAACAGCGCGAGGCCCTCGTCGATCTCCGACTGGCTGGCGACGGCGCTGGCCGCGGGCGGCTCGGGAGGCGGCGCGGCCGGATCCTGCATTCCAGGAGCGAGCGCGGCTGCGAAGACAAGTGCGGGGAGCATCATGAGATCTCCTCCTGGCCCGCGCGGGATGCGCGGGCCGCGTACGTCGTCGTGCGGTCCCTTGGCAGTGCCCCGGCAGGAACGCCGGTCACTCCGAGGATCCTCCGGCGGCGCGTGCCGCCGCCGGCTGGTGGAGCAGGTGCAGGCCGCCGCTGGGCGTGGCGGCGAAGACGCGCTCCGGCGCGCGCGGATCGACAGCCAGCGACCACACCCGCTCGGTCACCAGCCCGTCCACGGAGATCCGCCGCCAGGTCTCGCCGCCGTCCGAGCTGCGGAAGACGCCGCCCGTCCCGAAGTCGCTCGCGTAGAGCGTGGTGCCCCGAGCGTCGGTGGCGAGCCCCGTGATGTCGGTGAAGGGCACGCCGCCCGGGTGCCGCGCCCAGTTCACGCCGCGGTCGAGCGTCCGGAACAGGCCGCGGGAGGTGGCGGTGAACGCCACGTGGTCGTCGCTGGGCAGGAAGATCAGGCGGTGCGGGTCGGCCCCGTCGAGCATGCCGCCCGCCGATGTCCACGACACGCCGCGGTCGACGCTGCGGTAGAAGCCGATCGCGGTCGCCGCCAGCACCAGGTTCGCATCGCGCGGCGAGACCGCGACCACGGACGCCGGGCCCGGCACGTTGACGGCCGTGCGCTGCCAGGTGCGGCCCGCGTCCGCGGAGCGCAGGATGCCCTTCGAGGACGCGAGCAGCCACTCCTGCGGCGACACCACCGCGATGTCGTTCACGCGCGGGTGCGCCTCGACGCGGCCCACGATCGTGGGCAGCCGCGTCCAGGCCCCGGACGACCGCGTCCAGGCGAACACCCCGTCGTCCGTACCGGCCAGTACGCCCGCGGCGTGCGTCGCGAGCGAGAGCACCTCGCGGCCCTCCAGGCCCTCGGCCAGCCGCGTCCAGGGCCCGCGCGCGTCGGGGGCCACCAGCACGCCGCCGTGCCGCCGGTCGCCCCAGATCCCGGCCAGGATGCGTCCGGCCTCGGCGTCGAACGCCAGCCGCGAGACGAAGCGTTCGGAGAACCCCTCGTTCGACGCGAAGAAGGTGCGCGCCCCGTCCTCGCTGCGCAGCACGCCCAGGCCGTCGGCGCCCAGCAGGATCACGCCGGTGGGCAGCGCCAGCACCGCGTTCAGCACGACGTCCTTGCGCGTGGCCTGCTGCCACGTGCCGCCGCCGTCGCGCGAGAGCCAGAGCCCCTCGGTGGTGCCGGCCAGCAGCAGCTGCGCGTCGGTCGGGGACTGCGCGAACGCGCGCGTGCGGCGGCTGCTGGAGGGGATGCCGCGGATCTTCGTCCAGCGCGCCGCCGCGTCGACCGACTTGTAGATGCCGCTGCACGCGGTCGCGTAGACGACGGGCGGACGCTGGCGATCGATCGTGATCGTCATGATGTCCGAGTCGTCGATGAGGCCCTTGGAGATCGGGTACCAGGTGCGCCCGCCGTCGCGGCTCTTCCAGGGCAGGTGCCAGGTGCCGGCGTAGATGGTGTCGGCCGCGCCGGGGTCGAACGCCACCGAGCCCACGTTCTTGAGGTCGACGTGGCCCTCGGGGCTGATGCGCTTCCACGTCCGTCCGGCGTCGCCGGAGCGGAAGATGCCGGTCAGCGTGCCCGCGACCAGCACGTTGGGCGCGGAGGGCGCCTGCGCCAGCGCGCGCACGGCCTGGCCCTCGATGCCCTTGAGCATCGTGAACGTCTCGCCGCCGTCCGTGCTGCGCGCGACGCCGCCGCCGTCGTTGGTCTCGACCGTCCAGTACCCGACGTAGAGCCCGCCGCCCGGATCGACCACGATGTCGTCCAGGCTCTGCCCGCGCAGCGGGAACCCGGGCGTGAGCCGCCGCCAGCGCCGGCCGGCGTCCTCCGACCGGTAGAGCACGCCGTCCGCCGTGCCCAGGTAGATGCGCGACGGATCGCGCGGATCCGCCGCCAGGGACCTCACGTCACCGCCGGGAGGGCCGACGGGCACCCAGGACTCGGCCCCGGCGGGTGCCGTCAGGGCCGACGCGCCGAGGGCGAGCGCGCCGATCAGGAAGAGCTTCATCGTTTCGGTCGTCTCGATGGTCAACTGTAGCAAAAACGAAGGGGCGTGGTCCCCATGGGGGCCACGCCCCGACGACACCGAATGACCAGGGTGGGGGAACGGGGCCCGGAAACCCGGTCCTCGTCCCCCCGGACCCCCTAGTCTTCGGGAGCGGTCGCGCCCTCGGGCACGAAGATCACGTCCACGCGACGGTTGCGCGCGCGAGCCGCCGCCGTCGTGCCGGTGTCGAGCGGCCGCGTGGCGCCCGCGCTGCGGACGGACACGCGCGAGTCCTCGACCCCACGCTCGCGGACGAGGTAGCGCTTGGCCGCCTCGGCGCGCGTACGCGCGATGACCTCGGGGCGCCGCTCGCCCTTGTCGGCATGGCCGATGATCACGACCGTGCTGCGCGGATCCTGGCGCAGGCGGCTGGCCACGTCGTCCAGGCAGGCCTTGTCCACGTTGTTCAGGCGGTCGCGGTTGGGCGGGAAGCCGCCGGACGTGCAGGTCGTGGTGGTGGCCGGCGCCTTGGGACCGGCGACGCTCACCGGGCAGTTGGCCGAGCCGATGCCGCCGCGCCCGTCGGAGACGCGCACGGTGATCGTCGAGGAAGCGCCCGCGGTCATGCCCGCGCTGTTGAAGGTCACGGCCGGGCCGGAGCCGGACACGCTGCCCGCGGTCGCGCTCCACTCGTACGTGAGCGGGTCGCCGTCAGGATCGGAGGCCGTCGCGCGGACGCCCGTGCTCTCGCCCGGCAGCAGGTTCGAGCGCTCGACCGAGCAGGACACCGTCGGGTTGCCGTTGGACGGCGGCGGTGGCGGCGGCGGCGGCGTGTACACCTCGCGGCAGGCGGCGCCGGGGTGGTAGCCGATCGAGATGTGGCGGCCGGTCCAGCTGGCCGACCCCGAGTTGAGGCCGCGGTCGTTGAAGTTCAGGTTCCAGGAGATCGCCGGACGGATGAAGAAGCCGGGCTTGAACCAGATCACCGGTCCCACGACCAGGTCCAGCGGGTTGGTCTGCTCGAAGGCGTCGTCGCCGCTGTAGTTGGTCCCCATCAGCTCGGCCTGCAGCTGGATCCAGTAGCAGGCAGGGATGTTGAGGCCGAGGGCCCACTTGAACGCGTTGCCGATGTCCACCTCGTCGGGGTCGCTGTTGACCTGGTAGCCGATCGAGCCGTGGATGTCCGCCTTCTCCGAGAGCGACTTCGAGATGATGAGGTCCGCGCCGAAAGAGGTCTTGCCGGTTCCCAGGCCCTTCGCCTCGTCCGCGGTGGGCAGCTTCGCGAACCCGCGGACGGCCAGGCCCACGCCGTCACCGTGGTAGTCGTCGAGGAACTTGTACTTGAGGCCCAGCTTGATGTCGCCGACGCCCGTCTCCCAGGGCGTGGCCACGAAGGGATAGTCGTTCACGAAGCCGGCCTGGAAGAGCGCGTCGGCGTCGATGCGGTTCTGCAGCCCGAAGTTGCCGAAGATCTCCAGCTTGTCCGTGGCGCCGTAGCCGAGCGAGAGCCCGTGGATCGAGATGTCCTCGTCCTTCGGGTCGCGATCCAGGTTGTCGCGGAAGAGGCTGAAGGAGAACTTCCCTTTCGGAAGGGTGTAGGCGATGGGCATGTGGAACAGGCCCGTCGTGCCCTCGTAGCTGGGCGCAAACGGGTGGACTTCCCATTCCTTCCCGTCGATGGTGGCCGTCCAGGTCTTCACTTCCTCGCGGGTTACGGTCGCGTGCCCGCTGTCGGCGGGAGCGCTCTCCTGGGCCGGAGCCGTCGCGGCCAGCGAGAGCACGCCGGCGACGACGAGCGCGGCCGTCGTTCTACGTGTCATGGAACGTCCTCCTTGTTCGCGAGCTGCTTGCATTCAGACTATAGCTCAAAGTGTAGCAGGGGGTCGGGATTCGATTTGTATCTGGTTGTCGACCGGCACGCCCGCCGCGTCCCGGGCCAGCAGCCCGGCCAGGTCCTTCTCCGCGGCGGTCTTGACCTGCCCGCGCGCGACCAGGCGGTCGCCCTCCACGACGACGCTCAGCGCGTACGGCGACAGGGAACTGTTGCCGCGCAGGGCGGCCTGGGCCGCTCCCGCGCGCGCCCCGGGGTCCGCCGCCGCGGGCGATGCGGCCGGCGCGCCGGAAACCGACATGCGGTCGGTCACTCCCTGCACGCCGGTCGTCTGCTGCGCGATGCCCAGCGCGAGCTGCTTCTGGTTGGGCGTCGCGACCTGGCCGGACAGCGTGACGTCGCGCTTGAACGCGTCGACCTTGATGTCCGTGCCCTTGAGGTCCTTGTTGAGCGAGAACGCGAGGTTCACCTTCGCGACCAGCGCCTTGTCGTCGAAGTTCTCGCCCACCGTGCGCTCCCCGCCGGGAGCGGGAGCGGCGGCCTGCGCGTTCACGCGCAGCTGGTTGTCCACGCGCGCCACGTCGGGGACCGCCGCCGCCACCTGGTTGGCGAGCGTCTTCAAGTCCTCACGCGGGACCTCGCCCTTGAGCGTCACGACGCCGTTCGAGTCGGCGTCGACGTCGAAGTCGTACGGCTGGAGGTCGCGGTTGAGCTCGAGGGCGGCCTTGACGGAGCCTTGCAGCTTGGTGCCCTTGAGCTTGTCGCCGACCTCGCCGAGCTTCTCCTTCACCTCCCCCAGCGCGACGGGGACGTCAGGGACCTTGGCCGTCGCGCCGGGACGCAGGTACATGAAGGCCAGGACCAGAAGGCCCACCACGACGATCAGCAGCAGCAACCGCCTCATCCGACCTCCAGATTCACGACGGGAAAGGACCGGGCCGACCCCGGCTGCGGAGTCCTGTGCAACTTCCGTGCGCGGCTTAACACGGCTTTGCAGCGTTTCATGAGGTGTCCATTCGGTCAGATTGTACAATCTGCATCCTTCGCGGAGCTGAAGCCGTTGGAAAGAATGTCCTGCCCGTCCCGCCCGCCGCTCGCCGGCGGTGAAGCCGACCCGGATTCGGGGGTTGCGGCGACCCTGCACGGTGAGGCGATCGCGGACCGGCCGACGCCGATGAGGCTGACCCCTCGGCGCTCGCCGATCCTCGCCGCCGCGATCGTGGTGGCGGCTCGCGCGGCGGTGCTGGACGCCGCTCCGGAAGAGCCGCGCGGCTGGTCCGCGGCGACCCTGGAGGAGGCCCGACGGTCCGACCGTCCCGTGCTCCTGCTGCTGAACGATCCCGGCTGTGCGCCCTGCCTGGCCGCCGAGGCCCGCGCGCGTGCGGACGTGGACGTCTCCGCGCGCATCGCGCGCGAGTTCGTCTGGGCGCGCGCGGACATCGCGGCCCGACCCGACCTGGCCGACGCGTTCGGCCTCGCCGTGCGCGAGCTGGGCGGCGGTGAAGGCCAGCCGCTTCTCGCCGCGGTGACCCCCGACGGTCGCCCCTTCCTCGGCCGCGCGGGGCTCGCCGCGCTCGATCCCGCCGCGTTCGACCGCTTCGCGGCCGAGGCGGTCGGGGGGTACCGCGTCGCACGGTCGGGCCTCGACACCCGGGCCGCCGCCGTGGCGGAGACGCTGCGCGCGGCGCAGACGCCGGCGCCGGCGGTCCGCCCGTTCGGCCCGGACGCGGTCGAGGCCGCGGTCCGCGCCGTCGTGGGATGGTCGGAGCTGGGCCGCGCCGACGGACCGCTGCCGCACGCGGCCCTCGGGTTCCTGCTGGCCGAGCACGAGCGCGCCCGCCGGCCCGAGCTCCTGAAGCTGGCGGCGGCCACGCTCGACCTGCGCCTGGCGCGCCCGTCGGGCGCGGCGTCCTCGACCGCCGAGGAGGCGCTGCGCCTCGCGACGTGGACGCGCGCGTTCGCGGCCGCGGGCACCGCGACCTACCGGGCCGAGGCGGCGCGCTCCGCCGACCGGCTCCTGGCCGCCCGCGACTCGGAAGGCCTGTTCCCCGCGCGGGCGGACGATCCGCGGCCCGTCGCGCAGGCGAACGGCCTCGCCATCGGAGCGCTCGCGCTGTCCGCCCGCACTCTGGGCCGCGAGGGGGATCGCGACGCGGCGGCGCGTGCCGCCGGAGCGGTCGCCGCGCGGTTCGGTGCGCCGACGGCGCTCGCGCGCCTGGCAGGCGGGACCGCGGGCAGCGCGTTCCTCGACGACTACGCCGCGCTGCTCGACGGGCTGCTGGAGCTGTACGAGACGACCGACGACGTCCGCTGGCGCGGTGAGGCGCAGGCCGTGGCCGACGCCGCGACCGCCCGCTTCCTGGACGTGACCGCGGGAGGCTTCTTCCTGACGGACTCCGCGCACGATCCGCTGCCGGTGCGCCTCAAGCACGCGTTCGACGGCGCGCTTCCCTCCGCGAACGGCACGATGGCACGTGCGCTCCTGCGCCTGGCCCTCGCCACCGGCGACCCGCGCTATGCCGACCTGGCCCGTCGTACGGTCGAGGCCTTCCTGGGCGACCTCCAGCGCGCGCCGCGCGGGCTGCTCACGCTCGCGGAGGGCGCGGGTGTGTTGATCGGCCGTGCTCCCGCCTCGACAGGCCCCGCCTGGACGGCTCCCGCCCGCGAGACGCGCGGCGGTGTCACCCTGGAGGCCCGCGCCCCCGCATCCGTGCGCGCGGGCGAGACCTTCGAGCTGTCGCTGGCCCTCACGGCCGCGCCCGGGACGTTCGTGGTCGCGCGCTCCGGCGGCGCGCTCGACCTCGCGAGCCTCGGCATCAGCGTGCCGCTCGAAGGCGCGCGCCAGGTCCAGCCGCGCCTTCCCGACCCGAGCCCGCGCCGGTTCGGCTGGAGCCGCGATCCGATCGACGTCTACGAGGGTGCGGCCACGGTGCCGATCCGCGTCACCCTGCCGCGCGACATCCCTCCTTCCGAGCGCCCCCTCCGCCTGCGCGTGCTCTTCCAGGCCTGCACCGAGTCCCGCTGCGAGAAGCCCGAGAGCGTCACGCTGTCGACCCTCATCCGGATCGAGCCTCCACGCTGACGTAGGGCGCGCTCGATTCCTGCACCCGGCTCACGTCCCGCAGCGGGCCGTAGAACAGCCCCGCCTCGTAGGCGTTGTGCGCCCGGCAGCGCAGCTCGACGTTCTCGATCGTCGCCTCGCCTCCGACCGCGAACGGCCGCAGGTGATGGAACTCGAGGAAGGCACGGCCGGAGCACCGGCGTCCTCCCCGCGCCACGAAGGCGCATTGCCCTCCGTCACGCAGCCAGACGGCCCGCTTCACGCGCGCGGGGATGTGACGCGAGCCCGCCGAGGGGGCGCGACCGGTTCTCTCGTCGGAGACCCGACTCCGCGCGAGGTCGTCGAGCAATGCGGTCAGCGCCCGGTCGATGATCGCGGCCACGTCGCCCGACGGGACCGCGTGGCTGAGCTGCTCCTGTGCACGACGCAGCTTCGCCCGCGTCTCGGCGGTCGCGGTGAAGCGGATCTCGTAGCGGTCCGGCGCGAGCGGAGCCACGACCGCGCGGCGCAGGGAGGCCGTCGGCATTGCCTGGATCGCGCCGGGCGTCGGCGACGGAACAGGTGGGCCAGCTTCAGCGGGCGTCGTGACGGGAGGTTCGGCCGATGCCTCGGCGGTGGGTGTTCGCGCGGGCACCTTCCGTATCGACGCCGCGATGTCCGGGCGCGGGAACCGATGCGCGATCAGCTCCTCGATGTCCCCCTTCTTCTTGTGGGCCACGGCGTCCAGCAGCTCGCGATGGTTCTCCTCCGTGAGGTGCGACGAGAGGAGACGGACGCTCGTGAGGTTGAGCGCGCCGGACTCGAGCCGCTCGAGGACCATTGGGAAGCGCCTTGCCACACGCGCCGCCACGATGCGGTTGCCCGCTTCTCCCTCGGACAGCTGGAGCACCTCGCAGCAGTACGCGAAGAGCGAGGGGAACCCGGCTCCCAGGTGGAGACTCCTGGCGTCGAGCTCGGCGATGTGCGCGACGAAGCGAGCGGTCGCATCACGCTGCAGGTGCGCCAGGCGAGCCACCTCGGCGAGCAGGACGGTATCGGAGAGGTGCGCGGGAATGCAGATCCTCATGGCCCGGCGATTGTCGACGCGCCCCTGACCAGGGAAGGTCCGATCGACGAAGAAAAAACGAAATCGACTTCGGAGGAGAACGGCGCTCGAAGCCTGCGCGCGCGGGCATCAACATGTTCTGGAACATGTTGACAACGATCGGCTCAAGTCCGGCGGAGGGGGGCGAGGGACAGCGCGCTAACTGGGACGAGTCCGCGCAAGGACCGATGTGAAGCTGGACGACCCTACGGCATCACCTTCCGGTGCTTCGCCGACTCCTCCTCGTAGTACTTCCGGTAGAGGACCTCCCATTCGTCCGAGCCCTCCACGATCGCGCGCTTCTGCGTCTCGATCTTCTTGCGCACCAGCGCGTCGATGGCCTCGTCCGCCTTCATCTCGGACTCGATGAGGCGGAAGATCTCGCCGCGGATCGCCTGCGGATCCTCGAAGAACTCGACTTCCTCGTCGTGGTTCAGGTGGTTCAGCACCAGGTGGGAGAGGTGCATGCACTTCTCGCGGGAGAGCTTCATCGGGTGGCCTGGCGCG
Source organism: Vicinamibacteria bacterium (assembly GCA_025923995.1). GTDB lineage: Bacteria > Acidobacteriota > Vicinamibacteria > Fen-336 > Fen-336 > JAICEW01. The sequence continues at coordinate 17,893 of JAICEW010000022.1, forward strand.
CGCTCATAGGATGATGCCCTTCTCCTTCGCCATCTTGCGCTTCACCATCTTGAACATCTCGGTGTAGGTGATGTTCGACCGCTGCATCTCGGAGGAGTGCTGGACCAGCACCTCGCGCACCTCCTCGTTGAGCTTGTCCTCGCGCATCAGCTCCTCGGTGATCACGCGGCCGATGCCCTCGGCCAGGCGCGCCTCCGAGTCGACCTCGATGCGGTGCATCCCCACCAGCGTCTTGACGATCTTGCGCGAGATGAAGTCCACTTCGTCCGACGTGAGCCGCATGATCCGCAGATTATAGCAAAGCGTCCGCGCGCGGCCGGCCGTGCTATCCTCCCGCGCGAACCGGAGATGCCCCTCACCGTCGTCGAGCACCCGCTGGTGGACGACGCGCTGGCGCGCCTGCGCGAGCGCACCACGCCCTGCGACGAGTTCCGCCGCCTCGCCCGGCGCGTGAGCGTCCTGCTGGCGGCCGAGGCGACCCGCGACCTGCCCACGATCGAGCGCGAGATCGAGACCCCGCTCGAGCGCACGCGGGTCCGCCGGGTGGGGCCGCGCGTCGTGGCCGTTCCCGTGCTGCGCGCCGGGCTGGGGATGCTGGACGCGTTCCTGGAGCTGCTGCCCCAGGCCGAGGTGGGCTACTTCGGCCTGGAGCGCAACGAGGAGACCGCGGTCGCCCGCCGCTACTACGAGAAGGTCCCGCGCGACCTCGCGAGCGCGGTCGTCTTCCTCCTCGATCCCATGCTGGCCACGGGCGGCTCCGCGGCCATGGCCGTCGACGGCCTGCGCGGCCTGGGCGCGCGCGGCGTGCGCCTGCTGTCGATCGTGTCCGCCCCCGAAGGCGTGGCCCACCTGGAGCAGGCGGCTCCCGACGCTCACGTGTTCACGGCCGCGCTCGACCGGGAGCTCAACGACCGGAAGTACATCCTGCCCGGGCTGGGCGATTTCGGCGATCGCCTGTTCGGCACCTAGGAGCGCGCCAGGCGTGGGGTGAACGCCTCGGCGCGCGCGTTGTGGCTCACGGTGCTGGCGTGCAGCCTGGCCGGGGCTCCGGCCCGGGCCTCGTCGCCGGGCCGGCTCGCCTTCCGCGTACTCAATGAGGACCACGGCCTCGGGAACCTGACGGTCGAGGCGCTGCTGCAGGACCGGGTCGGCTTCCTCTGGGTGGGCACGCAGAACGGCCTCTACCGCTTCGACGGGCGGACCTTCGTGGCCTACGGCCGCGACGCGGGCTTCAAGAGCACGCGCGTCTTCGCGCTCCACGAGTCGGCCGACGGGACGCTGTACGTGGGCACGCGCGCGGGCCTCTCCCGGCGCGAGGGCGGGAGCTTCCGGCACGTCACCTCTGCCGACGGTCTGCCCGAGGCGCCGGTGGCGGGCATTGCCTCGGACGCCGGCCACGTCTACGTCGCGAGCCAGGCGGGCCTGTTCGTCGGGGACGGGCGCGCCTTCCGGATCGAGGCCACGCCGCCCGGTGCGTCCGGTCCCGCCTCGGCCGTGTTCGCGGAGGGCGGCCACGTGTACGCGGCCTACGAAGGCCTGTTGTTCGAGCGGGACGCGGAAGGGTGGAGGGACGTCGGCACCGACGCCGGGCTGCCCGCCACCGAGCGCATCGACCGCGTGGTCAGCGATGCGCAGGGACGGCTGTTCGTGCGCACCGCGCGCAGCCTCTGGATGCGTGCGGCTCCGAGCGGGTTCTTCGTGGCCCTGCACGACGGCCTGCCCCCGGCCGCGACCTCGGGCCGGCTGGAGCGCGACGGACGTGGAGACATGCTGCTGCCGACGTCGCGTGGCATCGCGCGCCGCGCGGGCGACTCGTGGGACATGCTCGGTCGCCGCGAGGGCCTGCCAGCCGACGTGGCGCTCTGCGCGCTCGTGGACCGCGAGGGCTCGCTCTGGGTCGGCCTGGGCGGCGTGGGGCTGGCCCAGCGCCTCGGCCGCGGCGACTTCGCGAGCTGGGGCATCGCCGACGGGCTCTCGCACGAGCTCGTGTGGGCCATCGCGCGCGACCGGGCGACGGAAGCGATGTGGGTGGGCACGCAGGAAGGGCTGAACCGGCTCGACCTGAACACCGGCGCCATGCGGACCTGGCGCGAGCGCGAGGGGCTGGGCGGCGACCTCGTGTACGCCGTCGCGGCCGCGCCGGACGGCGGCGTCTGGGCGGGGTCGTGGCCCGGTGGCGTCACGCGGCTCACGCGCGAGGGAACGGTCGCGCACCGGTACTCCGCCGCCGGCCTGACTCCCGACACGTTCGAGGTGATCGCGCTGCACCTGCGGGCCGACGGGGAGCTCTGGGCCGGCGCCAGCCGCGGGGCTTTCCGGCTGGCGGCGGGGAAGGACTCGTTCGAGCCGGCGGGGCTGCCGGGCGGACCGGCCCGCGACAGCGTGTTCGCGTTCGCGGAGGGCGCGCGGGGCGAGCTGTTCGGCGTCGGACGCGGAGGCCTGCAGCGTTTGACCGGCGGGGCGCCCCGGCGCTTCACGCGGGCGGACGGCCTGACGGACGACTTCGTCGCGTCCATCGTCCGCCTTCCCGACGAGACCTTCGTGATCGGGTACCGCGAGGCCCTGGGCGTGGCCCGCGTCCGGGTCCACCCCGATCGCCTGGAGTTCCTGCCCATCGAGCCCGCCGGCGCGATGACGTCGGACATGGTCCAGTTCGTCGGACGCGACTCGGCCGGCCAGCTCTGGGTGGGCGGCGACCGCGGGCTCGACGTCTTCGCCGCCGACGGCAGCCGGCGACGCCGGTTCGGCCGCGCCGACGGCCTGCCCACGGAGGACATGGACCAGAACGCCTTCTTCGCGGACGCCGACGGCGTGGTCTGGCTCGGCACCAGCCGCGGGCTCGTGCGCTACCGGCCGAGCGAGCCGCTGGGCAACGGGACGCCGCCCAGCGTGGTCCTCACCGAGATCGCGACGCCCCGGCGCGCGCTGGCCGCGAGCGAGCAGCCCTCGCTCGCGCGCGACGAGCGCACCCTCACCGTCTCGTGGTCGGGCCTCACGTTCCGCGATCCCAACGCCGTGCGGTACCGCTATCGCCTGGTGGGGCTGGAGGACGAGTTCATCGAGACCGCGCAGACCGGCGCGCGCTATCCGGGCCTGGCCGCCGGCCGTTACCGCTTCGAGGTGGTGGCGGTGGGAGCCGACGGCTCGGTCTCCCCGGTCCCGGCGGCCTTCGCGTTCTCGGTGATGCCGCCCTGGTGGGAGACCATCTGGGCCCGCATGGCGATCGTGGGGCTCGTGCTGGCCGCGGGCGCGGCCCTCATCGCCCTGCGCACGCGCGCCCTCGCCGCCGACCGCAGGCGTCTCGAGGACGCCGTGATCGCGCGCAACGGGGAGCTGGCGCGAACCAACGCCGAGCTGGCGGACGTCAACAAGCAGCTCCAGGAAGCCTCGGTGCGCGACCCCCTCACGCACCTCCACAACAGACGCTACCTCACCGAAGTGGTGGCCGAGAACGTGAAGCGCGTCCTGCGCGCGTACGCGGGCTCGGAGCGAGGCGCGACCGCCCGCAACCAGGACCTCGTGTTCTTCCTGGTCGACGTGGACCACTTCAAGGAGGTCAACGACCGGCACGGCCATCCCGTCGGCGACCGGCTGCTGGTCGCGCTCGCGCGCCGCCTGGAGTCCGTCGTGCGCGACTCGGACCTGGTGGTGCGCTGGGGCGGGGAGGAGTTCCTGGTGGTCGCGCGCGAGAGCGACCGTGGCGAGGCGGAGCCCGTGGCGCAGCGCATCCTGGAGGCGGTGGGTGGCGCGCCCTTCGAGCTGGGCGACGGGGTGGTCCTCGCCCGCACCTGCTCGATCGGATGGGCGGCGCTGCCGTGGATCCGCGACGAGCCGGGGGCGGTGTCGTGGGAGGAGACGCTGGTGCTGGTGGACCGGGCGCTCTACCTCGCGAAGCGCTCCGGCCGCAACCAGGCGATCGGCGTGATGCCGAGCGAGCACGCGGCGCCCGACGTCGAGTCGCGCTGGTGGCGCGAGCCCTTCGACCGGCTCGAGGGCCGGCTGCGCACCGCCCGCATCGCCGGACCGCACGCCCGCCCGGCGGGCGAGGGAGCCACGACTTGAGGAACGTCTACGAGAAGCATCCCCAGATCGACAGCTACCGCAAGTCCGCCGACTATCCCGACATCCGCGAGCCGTTCTTCTGGGAGGTCTTCCATCGAGCGAAGGCGTACTCCCTCCTCTCGATCGAGGCGTTCTACAGCCTCTATTCCTCGGTCGAGCACATCGGGCGCGCCGGCCTGCCGGGGGACTTCGTCGAGTGCGGCGTCTTCCTGGGCGGCTCGGTCCTGGCGGCGTCGGAGTTCGCCGCGCGGCACGGGATCCGCGACCGGACGTTCCACCTCTACGACACCTTCGAGGGGTTCCCGCTCGAGATCCCGCCGGAGACGGACCTGCACGGGGCCACCGTCCCGTTCCCGCAATTCGAGAACTTCGCCGCGGTGGCGAGGTCGGTGGTGGAGCAGTCCGCCTATCCCCGGCACCTGTTCCACTGGATCGAGGGCGACGTGCGCGAGACCGTCGCCCGGCACGTGCCGGAACGGATCGCGCTGCTGCGCCTCGACACGGACGACTACGCCTCGACCAGGGCGGAGCTCGAGGTGCTGTATCCGCGGCTCGTCCCGGGGGGCGTGCTCATCGTCGACGACTACGGGTACTTCCTGGGCGCGCGCAAGGCGACCGACGAGTTCTTCGCGGACAAGCCGCGGCCCTGTCTCCATCGCATCAACTTCGGCACCCGGGTCGGGCTGAAGCCCTGAAAGCGCCTTGACGCTCGCGCGGGGGCTGACGTATTCTCCCCCGCCACTCGTACGCAAACATGCAGATCTTCCATCACAGCACCAACACCCTTGCGAAGGTCAGCATCTTCGGAGCGCTCTTTGCGGCCGCCGGCGGGCTGTGGCTGGTCCTCGAGGTGAACCGCTCCTCCTACGTGACGCAGGCCGGCGTCGCGCGCATCCAGCCGGTGCAGTTCAGCCACCAGCACCACGTCGGCGGCATGGGCCTCGACTGCCGCTACTGCCACACGTCCGTGGAGACGGCGGCCGCGGCCGGCATCCCGCCCACGCAGACCTGCATGAACTGCCACTCGCAGATCTGGAGCACGAGCCCGGAGCTGGAGCCCGTCCGCGAGAGCTTCCGCAGCGGCAAGTCGCTCGAGTGGGTGCGCGTCCATGACCTCCCCGAGTTCGCGTACTTCAACCACAGCGCGCACGTGAACAAGGGCATGGGCTGCACGACCTGCCACGGGCGCATCGACCGCATGCCGCTCGTGTGGCAGGAGGCGTCGCTGCAGATGGAGTGGTGCCTGACCTGCCACCGCGCGCCCGAGAAGTTCGTGCGGCCGCAGGCGGAGGTCTTCAACGCGGCCTACGAGCCGCCCGCGGACCAGCTGGAGCTGGGAAGGAAGCTGGTGCAGGAATACGGACTCAAGCCGCGCACGAGCTGCTCGACGTGCCACCGATGAGCGGCAGGCACGACGGCGGCGAGGCGTTCATCGACCTGGCGAGCGTGCGCCGGCGGGTGGACGGTGCGCAGGGGCGCCGCTACTGGAAGAGCCTGGAGGAGCTGGCGGACTCGCCGGGCTTCCAGGAGTTCCTGCACCGCGAGTTCCCTGAGAACGCGTCGGAGTGGACCGACCCCTCCGGCCGCCGCGAGTTCCTGAAGGTCATGGGCGCGTCGATGGCGCTCGCCGGCCTCACCGCCTGCACCCGCCAGCCGGCCGAGACGATCGTGCCGTACGTGAAGCCGCCCGAGGAGATCGTCCCCGGACGCGCGCTCTTCTTCGCGACGGCGGTCCTCGACGGGGGCTACGCGAAGGGCGTGCTGGTCGAGAGCCACGAGGGACGCCCGACGAAGATCGAGGGCAACCCCGACCACCCGGCCAGCCTGGGCGCGACCGACGCCGCCACCCAGGCCTCGATCCTCGAGCTGTACGACCCGGACCGATCGCAGACGGTCAAGCAGCTGGGCGAGATCCGCTCGTGGGGCGCGTTCGTGGCCGCGGTCAAGGCCGCGCTGGCCGCGCAGAAGCCGCTCGGCGGCGCGGGGCTGCGCATCCTCACCGAGACGGTCACCTCGCCCACGCTGGCGGCGCAGATCAAGGCCGTGCTGGCCGAGTACCCGCAGGCCCGCTGGCACCAGTACGAGCCGTTGGCACCCGACAACGCGCGTACCGGCGCGCAGCTCGCCTTCGGGCAGCCCGCGGAGGCGCGCTACCGGCTGGCCGAGGCGGACGTGATCTTCTCGCTCGAGTCCGACTTCCTCGGACGGGGCCCGGACGGCGTGCGCCTGACGCGCGAGTTCGCGCAGCGCCGACGCGTCGGCGAGGGGCAGGCGGCGATGAGCCGGCTGTACGTCGCCGAGGGCAGCCCGTCGCTCACCGGCGCCAACGCGGACCACCGCCTGTCGCTCCGCTCGTCCGAGGTGGAGGGGCTCGCGCGCGCGGTCGCGGCCGGGCTGGGGCTGGCCGTCTCCGGCGCCACCGGCGCGCACGGCCCCTTCGTGGTGGCGCTGGTCAAGGACCTGCAGCGGGCCGGAGCGGGCGCGCTCGTGATCGCGGGCGAGTCCCAGCCGCCCGCGGTGCACGCGCTCGCCCACGCCATGAACGCCCGCCTGGGCAGCGTCGGGCGGACGGTGAGCTTCAGCGCGCCCGTGGCGGCGAGCCCGGAGGCCCAGTCGGCGTCGCTCGCGTCGCTCGCGCAGGACATGGCCGCCGGCAAGGTGGACACGCTGGTGGTCCTCGGCGCGAACCCCGCCTACCACGCGCCGGCCGACCTCGAGTTCGGCAAGGCGATGGAGCGGGTGGCGCTGCGGTTCCACGCGGGCCTGTACGAGGACGAGACGGCCGCGCGCTGCCAGTGGCACGTGGCGCTCGCGCACCCGCTGGAGAGCTGGGGCGACGCGCGCGCGGGCGGGGGGGCCACGACCATCCTGCAGCCGCTCATCGCGCCGTTGTACGGCGGCAAGTCGCCGCACGAGGTGCTGTCCGTCCTGTCCTCCCAGCCGGAGCGCAGCGGGTACGAGCTCCTGCGCGACCAATGGAAGCAGACGCTGGGCGAGGCGGACTTCGAGTCCCGCTGGCTGCGCGCCGTGCACGACGGCGTGGTGCCGGGAACCGAGCAGCCGGACGTGCCGGTCTCGCCGAGCCTGGGCGCGTGGGCGACGGCGGCGCCCGCGCCCGCCGTGCCCGGTCTCGAGATCGTCTTCCGTCCCGACCCCAACGTCGGCGACGGGCGGCTCGCCAACAACGGCTGGCTGCAGGAGCTGCCGCGGCCGCTCACCAAGCTGACCTGGGACAACGCGGTGCTCATGAGCCCGCGCACGGCGGAGAAGCTGGGCGTGGCGCTGGGCACCTCCAACACGGGCTCGGCCAACACGGCCAGCGGTTCGCCCACGGACGTGGTCGAGGTGCGCTACCAGGGACGCTCCGTGCGCGGGCCGGCCTGGGTGCTGCCGGGACACCCGGACGACGCGATCACGGTGCACCTCGGGTTCGGCCGCACGCGCGCGGGCCGCGTGGGCAACGGCGTCGGCTTCGACGCCTTCGCGCTGCGCACCTCGGACGCGCCCTGGTTCGGCTCCGGCGCGCAGGTCACGAAGACCGGCGAGCGCGTCTACCTCGCGTGCACCCAGGACCACTGGAGCATGGAGGGACGCAACCCCGTCCGCAGCGTTTCGCTCGAGGAGTTCGAGAAGGACCCGCACGCGATCGCGGAGATGGGCGAGGCGCCGCCGCGCGAGCTCAACATGTACCCGGAGTTCAAGTACGAGGGCCACGCCTGGGGCATGGCCATCGACCTCGGCTCCTGCGTGGGCTGCAACGCCTGCACCGTCGCCTGCCAGTCGGAGAACAACATCCCGGTCGTCGGGAAGGAGCAGGTCGCGCGCGGGCGCGAGATGCACTGGATCCGCGTCGACCGCTACTTCGAGGGCGACGTCGACTCGCCCAGCGTCCACCACCAGCCGGTGCCCTGCATGCACTGCGAGCAGGCGCCCTGCGAGACCGTGTGCCCCGTGGCCGCCACCGTCCACAGCGACGAGGGGCTCAACGACATGGTCTACAACCGCTGCGTGGGCACGCGCTACTGCTCGAACAACTGCCCCTACAAGGTGCGGCGGTTCAACTTCTTCCTCTACCAGGACTGGACGACGCCGAGCCTCAAGCTGCTGCGCAACCCCGACGTGAGCGTGCGCAGCCGCGGCGTCATGGAGAAGTGCACGTACTGCGTCCAGCGCATCCAGCGGGTGAAGATCGACGCGCGCAACCAGGGCCGGCCGGTCAAGGACGGCGAGATCCAGCCCGCCTGCGCGCAGGCCTGCCCGGCCCAGGCCATCGTGTTCGGCGACGTCAACGATCCCGCTAGCGCGGTGTCGAAGGCGAAGGCTTCTCCCCGCAACTACGGCGTCCTGGAGGAGCTCAACACCCGCCCGCGCACGACGTACCTGGGCTCGGTCAAGAACCCCAACCCGGAGCTGGCGTAGCGCCATGGCCGAGCACGCCCCGAGCGCCAAGCGCATCCAGAGCGAGACGGACGCGCTCATCGCGCCCGGCCACACGCTGGCCAGCATCACCGAGAAGATCGCGAGCCTCGCGCTCAAGCGGCGCACGCCGCTGGGCTGGTTCGTGGGCTTCGGGATCTCGTTCCTGCTGCTGCAGGCGCTGCTCTACACGCTGGCCGTGCTGCTGTTCAAGGGCGTGGGCGTGTGGGGCATCAACGTCCCGGTCGGCTGGGGCTTCGACATCATCAACCTGGTGTGGTGGATCGGCATCGGCCACGCCGGGACGCTGATCTCCGCCATCCTGCTGCTGCTGCGCCAGGACTGGCGCACCTCGATCAACCGCTTCGCCGAGGCCATGACGCTGTTCGCGGTGGCCTGCGCCGTCATCTTCCCTGTCTTCCACACCGGCCGCCCCTGGCTGGCCGCCTACTGGCTGTTCCCGTACCCCAACACGATGGGCCTGTGGCCCAACTTCCGCAGTCCGCTCATCTGGGACGTGTTCGCCATCAGCACCTACGGCACCGTGTCGGCGCTGTTCTGGTACGTGGGCCTCATCCCCGACATGGCCACGCTGCGCGACCGCGCGAAGAGCAAGGCCTGGAAGATCGTGTACGGCATGGCGGCCATGGGCTGGCGCGGGTCCGCCAGGCACTGGCACAACTACGAGAGCGCGTACCTGCTGCTGGCGGGCCTGGCCACGCCGCTGGTCATCTCCGTCCACACGGTCGTGTCGCTCGACTTCGCGGCCGGCGTGATCCCGGGCTGGCACGCGACCATCTTCCCGCCCTACTTCGTGGCGGGCGCCATCTACGCCGGCTTCGCGATGGTGCTGACGCTCTCGATCCCGTTGCGCAAGGCCTACGGGCTCGAGGACTTCATCACCATGAAGCACCTCGAGAACATGGCCAAGGTCATGCTCGCCACCGGCCTCATCGTGGCCTACGGCTACACGATGGAGGCCTTCATGGCCTGGTACAGCGGCAACCCGTACGAGAAGTTCATGATGGCGAACCGCATGGGCGGCCCCTACGCGGTCTTCTACTGGCTGCTCATCCTCTGCAACGTGCTGGCGCCGAACCTGCTCTGGATCAAGAACCTGCGCACGAACACGACGTTCCTGTTCCTGATCTCGCTGGTGGTGGGCGTGGGCATGTGGCTGGAGCGGTTCGTCATCATCCCCGTGAGCCTGCACCGCGACTTCCTGCCGTCCTCGTGGGGCTCGTACGCGGGCACGCGCTACGACTGGTCGGCCTTCCTGGGCACCATCGGCCTGTTCCTGACGCTCTTCTTCCTCTTCATCCGCTTCATGCCCGTCATCTCCATCTTCGAGATGCGGACCATCCTGCCCGAGGGCGAGGGCGGGGAGCCGAAGTCGTGAGGAGGCGCGGGACGGGCACGCCCGACATCCACGGCGTGATGGCGGAGTTCAACACGCCGCACGACGTGGTGGAGGCCGCGCACCGGGTGCACGCGCAGGGCTATCGCAAGGTGGACGCGTACTCGCCGTATCCCATCGAGGAGCTGTCGCACGCGCTGGGCTTCCACCACTCGCCGCTGCCGCTGCTGGTGCTGCTGGGCGGGATCTTCGGCCTGGTGGCGGTCTACGGCCTGCAGTACTGGAGCGCGGTGATCGAGTACCCCATGAACATCGGAGGGCGGCCGCTGCACAGCTGGCCGGCCTTCGTGGTGCCGACCTTCGACGGCACGATCCTGTTCGCGTCGCTCACGGCGGTGCTGGGCGTGCTGGCCCTCAACGGCCTGCCCGAGCCCTACCACCCGGTCTTCAACGTGCCCACGTTCGCGCTGGCCTCCCGCGACAAGTTCTTCCTCTGCATCGAGGCGCGCGATCCCAAGTTCGACCGCGACAAGACGCGCGACCTCCTGCGCGCCCTGCCCGGCGTCGTGGACGTGGTCGAGGTGGAGCACTGATGCGAGGCCCGGTGCTCACGGCGGCCCTGTTGTCCGTTGCGTTCGCCATGGGCTGCCGGCAGGACATGCACGACCAGCCGAAGTACAAGCCCTACCGCGCGTCGGACTTCTGGGGCGACGGGCGGTCGGCGCGGCCGCTGCCGGAGGGCACGGTGGCGCGCGGGCACCTGCGCGAGGACACGCACCTCTTCACCGGCAAGGTGAACGGGCAGCTGGCCGCGACGTTCCCGTTCGCGATCACGGAGAGCGTCCTGGCGCGCGGCCGCGAGCGCTACGGCATCTACTGCACTCCGTGCCACGGCCTGGCCGGCTACGGCGACGGGATGGTGGTCGCACGCGGGTTCCGCCGCGCGGCGTCCTTCCACGTCGACCGGCTGCGCGAGGCCCCTCCGGGCTACTTCTACGACGCGATCGCGAACGGCTTCGGGGCCATGCCGAGCTACGCTGCCCAGATCCCGGTCGAGGACCGGTGGGCGATCGTGGCCTACGTGCGCGCCCTGCAGCTGAGCCAGCACGCGACGGTCTCGGACGTGCCGCCGGAGAAGCGCGGAGAGCTGGGCGCGCCGGCGCCGGCGCCGCCCGCGGCGGGAGGCCACCACTGATGAAGGGCCTGCAGGCGCCGGCCGCGCTGGACGGGCTGCAGAAGGGAGCCCTGGGCGCGGGTGTCGCCGGCCTCCTCCTGTGCGCGCTCGGCTTCTTCACGAACGCGGAGCAGCTCTACCGTTCGTGGCTGTTCGGCTTCCTGTTCTGGACGGGCATCGCCATCGGCTGCCTGTCGATCACGCTCATCCACAACCTGACGGGCGGGCTGTGGGGCCTCGTGATCCGGCGGCTGCTGGAGGCGGGGGCGCGCACGCTCCCCTGGATGGCCGTGCTGTTCCTGCCGGTCGCGTTCGGCCTCCCGCACATCTACCCCTGGGCGCGGGCGGACGTGGTGGCGGCGGACGCGCTGGTGCGGATGAAGACGGCGTACCTCAACGCGCCCTTCTTCCTGGCGCGGGCGGTCTTCTACTTCGGCGTGTGGTTCCTGCTCTCGCACATGCAGTCGCGCTGGTCGGACGAGCTGGACCGCGGCGTCAACTACCTGAAGACTTCGCGGCGGCTGCGCGGGCTGGGCGGCGCGGGGCTGCTGCTGATGGGCCTCACCATCACCTTCTCGGCGGTCGACTGGGCGATGTCGATCAACCCGCACTGGTTCTCGACCGTCTACGGCGTGCTGTTCATGGTCGGCCAGGCGCTCTCGGCGATGGCGTTCATCATCGTGTGCGTGGCCCGCTTCGGCGGCGAGGACCCGCTCTCCAGGGTGCTGCGCAAGGAGCAGGTGCACGACCTGGGCAAGCTGATGCTGGCCTTCGTGATGCTCTGGGCCTACATCAGCTTCACCCAGTTCCTGATCATCTGGGCCGGCAACCTGCCGGAAGAGATCCCGTTCTACATCCAGCGGCTGCAGGGCGGCTGGCAGTACCTGGCGCTCGGGCTCGTGCTCTTCCACTTCGCGCTGCCCTTCGCGGTGCTGCTCTCGCGCGACCTCAAGCGCAACGCACGCACGCTGGCGATGGTGGCCGCCCTGGTGCTCGCCATCCGCGTGGTCGACCTGTACTGGCTGATCGCGCCCGACCTGGCGGGGCACCACGGTGCCGGCGCCCCGGGCCTGCACCCGCACTGGATGGACCTGGCCGCGCTGCTGGCCGTGGGCGGCGTGTGGCTGACGCTGTTCGTCCGCGAGCTGCGCGGGCGGCCGCTGCTGCCCGTGGGCGAGCCGGAGATCAAGGAGCTGCTGGAGGCGCGCGCGTCGTGAGCGAGCAGGGGCCGAAGATCCAGTACGAGCGGACGGACGCCGACCTCAAGGCGGTCACCAAGGTGGGCGTGGGGATCGCCGTGCTGGCGACCGTGGTCGCGCTGGCGCTGCTGCCGATCCTGAAGGGCATGGCGAGCCGGCAGTCCAGGGAGGACGCGCCGCCGGCGCCCATCGCCGGCTTCGATCCGGCGCGGCAGGCTCCCGAGCCTCGGCTGCAGGGCGAGCCTTTCGGCGACTGGCTGGCGCTCAAGGCGCGCCAGGAGGCCCAGCTCACGAGCTACGGCTGGGTGGACGAGGACAAGGGCGTCACGCGCATCCCGATCGACCGGGCCATGAAGATGGTGCTGGAGCGCGGCCTGCCCGCGCGCGCCGCGGGCGGCGAGGCCGCTCCCGCCGCGTCGCCGGCTCCCGCTTCTCCCGCACCTTCCCCCGCCCCTGGAGCCCACCGGTGAGCGCGCGCGTGGCCGCCGTGGTCGCGACGGCGCTCATGGCCGGGCCCGCGCTGGCCCAGGACCGGCCCGCGCCCCTGCGCGACGTGGGCTTCGACCAGAAGCTCGACCAGGTGGTGCCAGGCGACATCGCGCTGCGCGACGAGTCGGGGCGCGCCGTCCGGCTGCAGGACTACTACGGACGCAAGCCGCTCGTCGTCGCGCTCGTGTACTACGAGTGCCCGATGCTGTGCACGATGACGCTGAACGGCCTGGTCAGCGCCATGAACGCGATCAGCTTCGACGCCGGCCAGGAGTTCGAGGTGGTGACGGTCAGCTTCGAGCCGCGCGAGACGCCGGAGCTGGCCGCGGCCAAGAAGGCGGCCTACCTGAAGCGCTACGCGCGGCCGGGTGCGGAGGCCGGCTGGCACTTCCTGACCGGCGAGCCGGGCGACATCGACCGGCTGACCCGCGCGCTCGGCTTCCGCTACGCGTGGGACGAGGAGCGCCGGCAGTATGCGCACCCCAGCGGCATCGTGGTGCTGACGCCCGAGGGCCGCATCGCGCGTTACCTCTTCGGCATCGAGTACGCGCCCAAGGACCTGCGCTTCGCGCTGGTCGAGGCCTCGCAGGGCCGGGTGGGCGGGCTGGTCGACCAGGCGGTGCTCTACTGCTACCAGTACGACCCCATGACCGGGCGGTACGGCGCGGCGGTCATGCGCATCCTGCGCGTGGGCGCCGTCCTCACGCTCGGCGCCCTGGGCACCTTCATCTTCGTCATGTGGCGGCGGGAGCGGTCGGCGCACCGCGCTCCGGCCCCCGGGAGCGCGAGCGTTTAGCCCATGTGGTCCGGTTTCCCCCTCTTCCCCGAGCAGGCCTCCACCCACGCGGGACGCGTCGACGCTCTCTACTTCTTCCTGATCGCGCTCACGGCGTTCTTCAGCCTGCTGATCGGCTTCATGGTGATCGGCTTCGCCATCCGCTACCGGCGCCGGTCGCCGGACGACCGGCCGCCGGCCATCTACGGCTCGCTCGCGCTGGAGCTGACCTGGACGATCATCCCGCTGGGCATCGTGGCCGTCATCTTCTTCTGGAGCGCGGACGTCTACCTGAGCCTCAACCGCGTGCCCAAGGACGCGATCGAGGTGCACGTGGTGGGCAAGCGCTGGATGTGGAAGGTCCAGCACATCACCGGCCAGCGCGAGATCAACGAGCTGCACGTGCCGGTGGGCGTGCCGGTGAAGCTCACGCTCACGTCCGAGGACGTCATCCACAGCTTCTTCATCCCCGCCTTCCGCGTGAAGAAGGACGCGCTGCCCGCGCGCTACACCACCGCCTGGTTCCAGGCCACCAAGCCGGGGCGCTACCACCTCTTCTGCGCCGAGTACTGCGGCACCCGCCACTCGAACATGATCGGGTCGATCGTCGTGATGGAGCCGGCCGCCTTCCAGGCCTGGCTGGCCGGCGGCGGGCCGGGCGTGTCGCTGGCCTCCGCGGGCGAGAAGCTCTTCCAGGACCTGGCCTGCGTGACCTGCCACAAGGCCGACTCGGGCGCGCGCGGGCCCGCGCTGGACGGCCTGTTCGGACGGCCGGTGGCGCTGGCCGACGGCGGCACCGTGACCGCTGACGAGACGTACATCCGCGAGTCGATCGTGGCGCCCTCGGCCAAGGTGGTGGCGGGGTACCAGCCGATCATGCCGACCTTCCAGGGGCTCGTGAGCGAGGAGCAGCTCCTCCAGCTGGTCGCCTACGTGCGCAGCCTCAAGGCCAAGGCCCCCGCCGCCGGGGCGCCTCCGGCGCCGCCCGTGGCCGCCGCACCCGGAGCACGCCCATGACGCCGACGAAGCAGACCCCGCTCGACACGAAGGCCAAGCGCGACCTGGAGGCGGCGCCCCTCGTCGAGGCGCCCGATCCGGGGCGGCTCAACTACCTGAACGCCGACTACGGCTGGAAGTCGTGGCTGTTCACGACCGACCACAAGCGCATCGCGATCCTGTACCTGGTCAGCATCTCGGTCATGTTCTTCATCGGCGGGCTGATGGCGGTGGGCATCCGCCTGGAGCTGATCACGCCGCCGGGCGACCTGGTGCAGTCGGAGACCTACAACAAGATGTTCACGATGCACGGCATCGTGATGGTCTTCTTCTTCCTGATCCCGTCCATACCCGCCGTGCTGGGGAACTTCCTGATCCCGATCATGATCGGGGCCAAGGACCTGGCCTTCCCGCGGCTCAACCTGGCCAGCTGGTACATCTACATGGTGGGCGGCGCCATCACCATGGGCGCGATGATCCACGGCGGCGTCGACACCGGCTGGACCTTCTACACGCCCTACAGCACGGCCTTCTCCAACTCCAACGTGATGCTGGCCGGCGTCGGCATCTTCATCGCCGGCTTCTCGTCCATCCTGACCGGCTTCAACTTCATCGTGACCATCCACAAGATGCGGGCGCCGGGGCTGACCTGGTTCCGCATGCCGCTGTTCGTGTGGGCGCACTACGCGACCAGCATCATCCAGGTGCTGGGCACGCCGGTGGTGGCGGTCACCATCCTGATGGTGGCGGTGGAGCGCGCCTTCCACCTGGGCCTGTTCGACCCCACGCGCGGGGGCGACCCGGTGCTCTTCCAGCACCTGTTCTGGTTCTACTCGCACCCGGCCGTCTACATCATGATCCTGCCCTCCATGGGCGTGATCAGCGAGCTGGTGACCTGCTTCTCGCGCAAGCGCATCTTCGGGTACGAGGTGATCGCCATGTCGTCGATGGCGATCGCGGTGGTCGGCTTCCTGGTCTGGGGCCACCACATGTTCGTGTCCGGCCAGTCCACCTACGCGGGCATGGTCTTCTCGGCCCTGTCGTTCCTGGTGGCCATCCCCTCCGCCATCAAGGTGTTCAACTGGACGGCCACGCTGTTCCGCGGGTCGATCTCCTACGACGCCCCGATGATCTACGCGGGCGGCTTCATCGGGCTGTTCACGATCGGCGGGCTGACCGGGCTGTTCCTGGCCGCGATGGGCCTGGACGTCCACGTGCACGACACCTACTTCGTGGTGGCGCACTTCCACTACATCATGGTGGGCGGCGCCATCATGGGCTATCTCGGCGGCCTGCACTTCTGGTGGCCCAAGATCACCGGCCGCATGTACAACGAGACCTGGGCGCGCGCGGCCGCGGTGATCGTGTTCACGGGCTTCCACCTCACGTTCTTCCCGCAGTTCATCCTGGGCTACCTGGGCATGCCGCGGCGCTACCACGGCTACCCGGAGGAGTTCCAGGTGCTGAACGTGATGTCCTCGGCGGGCGCGTCCATCCTGGGCCTGGGCTACCTGATCCCGGCGGTCTACCTGGCCTGGTCGATGCGCTACGGCAAGAAGGCGCCCAACAACCCGTGGGCCGCGCAGGGCCTGGAGTGGCAGACGGCGTCGCCGCCGTCGACCGCCAACTTCGACACGCCTCCCGTCGTCCCGGACGAGGCGTACCACTACGCGGCCTCGGAGGTGATCGTTGTCTGAGGCCGTGAGCCAGCACGAGCGCCTGCAGGCCGCGCACGCGGGGCCGCACCATCCCGCGCTCCAGCACCACTTCCCGGACCTCGACACCCAGAAGGAAGCGGCCACGCTGGGCATGTGGGTGTTCCTGGCCCAGGAGGTCCTGTTCTTCGGCGGGCTGTTCTGCGCCTACACCGTCTACCGGAACCTGTATTTCGCGGGCTTCTCGGAGGCCAGCCATCACCTGAGCTGGAAGATGGGCGGCGCCAACACCGCGGTGCTGATCGGCAGCAGCCTCACCATGGCGCTGGCCGTGCGCGCGGCCGCCCAGGGCAAGCGCAGCCTGATCGTGCTCTTCCTGATCCTGACCATCCTGCTGGGCGGCGTGTTCCTGGGGGTGAAGGTCGTCGAGTACAAGGACAAGTTCGACACCCACCTGGTGCCGGGCCACGGCTTCCGCTGGGAGGGCCCCAACGCGCACCCGGCCGAGATCTTCTACTCGCTCTACTTCGCGATGACCGGCCTGCACGCACTGCACATGATCATCGGCATCCCGATCCTGGCCTGGATCGCGTGGATGGCGCAGCGCGGGCGGTACAGCCCCGAGTACCACTCGCCGGTGGAGATGGTCGGCCTGTACTGGCACTTCGTGGACATCGTGTGGATCTTCCTCTTCCCGCTGCTGTACCTGATCGGAGGGAAGCACTGATGGCGCAGCACGGCCACGGCCACGACCCCCGCGCGCACGGGCACGGGCCCCACATCGTGCCCCTCCCGATCTACCTGGGCGTGTTCGCGGCGCTCATGGTGGGCACGGTGCTGACGGTGCTGGCGGCCCGCATGGACTTCGGCGTGATGAACACGCCCGTCGCGCTCGCGATCGCGTGCAGCAAGGCCGCGCTCGTCATCCTGTTCTTCATGCACGTGAAGTACAGCGAGCGCCTGGTGACGATGGTGGTGGTGGTCTCGATCGCCTTCCTGGCCATCCTGTTCCTCATCACGCTCTCCGACTACTGGAC
>JAICEW010000023.1 GCA_025923995.1 Vicinamibacteria bacterium
CCGCGATGATCAGAAGCGGACGGCCCATGCGGGCGACCTGTTCGAGCACCGGAAGGAGGTCCTTCATGGAGCTGATCTTCTTTTCGTGGATGAGAATGACCGGATTCTCGAGCACCACTTCCATGCGCTCTGCATCGGTCACGAAGTACGCGGACAGATAGCCGCGGTCGAACTGCATGCCCTCGACGACGTCGAGCGAGGTCTCCATCGACTTCGCTTCCTCGACCGTGATGACGCCGTCCTTGCCCACCTTCTCCATGGCCTCGGCGATGATGGTGCCGATGGTCGCATCGTTGTTCGCGGAGATGGTGCCGACCTGGGCGATCATCCTGCCCTTGACCGGCATGGAGAGCCTCTTCAGCTCCTCGCTGACGGCCGCGACCGCTTTCTCGATCCCGCGCTTGAGCTCCATCGGGTTCGCGCCGGCGGTGACGTTCTTGCTGCCCTCACGGTAGATGGCCTGCGCGAGCACGGTGGCGGTGGTGGTGCCGTCCCCGGCCACGTCCGAGGTCTTGCTCGCGACCTCCTTCACCATCTGGGCCCCCATGTTCTCCAGGGGCTCCTTCAGCTCGATCTCCTTGGCCACCGTCACGCCGTCCTTGGTGATGAGCGGAGCGCCGTATTTCTTGTCCAGGACGACGTTCCGC
This sequence comes from Vicinamibacteria bacterium, assembly GCA_025923995.1. Taxonomy (GTDB): domain Bacteria; phylum Acidobacteriota; class Vicinamibacteria; order Fen-336; family Fen-336; genus JAICEW01. Next base: position 648 of record JAICEW010000023.1, read on the forward strand.
CCCTTGGGACCGAGCGTGACCTTGACCGCGTCAGTCAGTCGGCTGACGCCGCGCAAGATGGCCTGACGGGACTCGTCGCCGTACGTGATCTGCTTCGACATGGGGTGCGGCCTCTCTCTTTCCTCTGCAATAACGACTAAGCCAGCACGGCCAGGACCTCGTCCTCGCGGAGGATGAGGACGTCCTCGCCGTCGATCTTCACTTCGGTTCCGGTGTACTTGCCGAACAGGATCCTGTCGCCGACCTCGATGTCGAGCGCGACCTTCGTCCCGTTCTCCAGGAGCTTGCCGTTGCCGATGGCGAGGACCTCACCCTGTTGCGGCTTCTCCTTCGCCGTGTCGGGGATGATGATGCCGCCCTTGGCGGTCTCCGTCTCCTCGAGGCGGCGGACCAGCAGGCGGTCGTGCAGCGGACGTACTTTCATGGCATCCCGTTCCTTTCGATTGGCGCTTCTTTGCTGAGCCGCTGGAGCCTGAAGAGCAAGAGCCGAGCCATCGCACTTTCGGCGACGGGCATCCGGTCCGGCGCGAATGGGCCGCTCGCGTCCCTTTGCTCGCCCCGGCCGGCCGGAGCGTCTTCACGCTTTCTGGAATCCGCTGTGATGGGACAGCGGCCGGGAGATGCTGCGACCGGCCGCCGGCACGACTGCGTCCTGGGTTCAGGACACCGCCGAGTCCGTCCCGCCGGGGAGCGCCGAGCGCCGCTGCTTGTCCCTGTACATCGCGGCGTCGGCGCTGCGCACGAGAGCGCCGGCGGATTCGCCGTCCTCAGGGAAGAGGCCCACTCCCACACTCGCGCGGATGGCGACCTCGGAGCCGTCGATCCGGAAGGGTGCGCGCAGGGCGTCAAGGAGCTTCTCGACGACCCGCCCCGCGGCCGCGGCCGCGGTCACGTGCGGGAGAAGCACCGCGAACTCGTCGCCGCCGAGGCGAGCCACCGTGTCCTCGGCGCGCTCGCTGGCCCGGATCCGGTCGGCGAGCTCCACCAGCACGCGATCGCCGAGGCCGTGGCCCAGCGAGTCGTTGACCGCCTTGAAGCCGTCCAGGTCGAGGTAGAGCACCGCCAGCCGGCTCTTCTCCCGGGTGGCGTGCGCGATGGCCTGGCTCAGCCGATCGTCGAAGAGGCGCTGGTTCGGCAGGCCCGTCAGCGGGTCGTGGTAGGCGAGATCGCGGAAGTGCTGCTCCTGCCGCTGCATGCTCGCGAGCGCGGTCCGCAGCCCATCGCGCTCGCCCTGCGACCGGCCGAGGCTCCCGAGCAGGCGGGTGGCGAGGCGCCGCCACCGAGCCATCTCGCCCACTCCCAGGGCGATCCGATCTTCCTTCCGAGTCGCTTCACTCACCGGAACGCCCCAGGAGCAACGCGTGTGCCATCGGTCGGAAGACCTGCGTCCGTTACTGGAGGGACGTCTGCGCCGGCCGTCGGGGGCCCGCCATGAGACCCGCCGCCCGCGAGACGAGCTGCTTTCGAAGCGGGTCTTCCGAGGGGCGATCCCGCAGCCAGATGGCGAAGATCGCGTCCGAGAAGGCCTTGTCGGCGATGGGCCGCTTCACCACCCCCGCCACGGTGGTCTCCAGCCTGCCGCCAGGAACCCAGCGCAGGACCAGCTCCTGGCCGGCCCTGGTCGAACCGAAGTAGGACACGAACTGGTCGAGCAGGCGCGGATCGGCCGAGGGCATGTGCGAACGGAACGTTCCCTGGATCTGCTCGGCGGACAGGTCGCGGGCGAGCTTCAGCACGAACTGCTTCTCGAAGTCGCCGCTCACCAGGTCGCGGTAGAAGGACGACGTGCCGATCCTGCCGTCGTGCACCGCCAGCGCACCGGACAACGCGGAGTCCGCCACGTAGAAGCCCAGCGCGTACACCTTGAGCTTCAGGATCGTCTTCGTCCGGACGCCGACGCCCATGAGCGACATCTCGCCCACGCGGGCCGGGAAGGCCGCCCCCGTCCTGGGCTCGGTGACGAGCGGAGGCGGGGCCGGCAGCGCGGCGGCGCAGGACAGGGCGAGAGCGGCAGAGGCGCCGATCATGCACGCCCCTCTCGCTCTCCTGACGGCCGGCAGCGACGGCGTGTCGGGTGCATCTTGAGAGCGTACGCCCGCGGGGAGGGTTCCGGGGGCGGCTGCCCGAAGTTACTCGGGGCGGCGGACGAAGACGCGGCCGGCAGCCTCAACACTTGTTGCGCCGCCCCGGCCGAGGTGGCCTCTGGTGCCGCCGATGATGTGAGACAATGCCGGCCACATGCGTGCGCCTGCGAACGCATCGAGTGTTGCAGCGATAGGCCTTCCCGCTCCCCTGCGACTGGACGCCCTGGAGCTGCGCCTCGCGCGGCTGCGCCTGCTTGAGCCCTTCGAGGTGAGCTTCGGGCGGATGGACAGCCGGCCCCTCTTCCTGCTGCGGCTGCAGGCGGACGGGCACGAGGGCTGGGGCGAGTGCGCCGCCTTCGACGCCCCCCTCTTCAGCTACGAGACGGTCGGCACCGCGCGCCACGTGATCCGCGACCACCTGGCGCCGGCGATCCTCGGCCGGGAGGTTCGCGACCTGGCCGACCTCGCCTCGCGACTCGGTGCCTTCAGGGGCCACCCCATGGCGAAGGCCGCGATCGAGCTGGCCTTCGTGGACCTCCTGGCCCGGTTGCGCGGCGAGCCCGTCGCGCGGGTCATCGGAGGCGTCCGTCACCACGTCGAGGTCGGGGTGAGCCTGGGCATCCAGCCCACGGTGGACGCGCTGGACGAGAGGGTGCGCCGCTTCCTCGACCTCGGCTACCGGCGCATCAAGCTCAAGATCAAGCCGGGCGCCGACGTTCCGGTGGTCGAGGAGATCCGGAGGCGGCACCCGCACATCCTCCTGTCCGTGGACGCGAACGCGGCCTACACGCTGGCCGACGCCGCGCGGCTGCGCCAGCTCGACGCCTGCCGCCTGCTGATGATCGAGCAGCCGCTGGCCCACGACGATCTCCTGGACCACGCGCGGCTGCAGATGACGCTCAACACGGCGATCTGCCTCGACGAGAGCATCACCGGCCACGACCGGGCCCGCCAGGCGCTCGACACCGGCGCCTGCCGCATCGTCAACATGAAGGTCGGCCGCGTGGGCGGCTACAGCGAGGCGCTCCGCATCCACGACCTCTGCCTCGAGCGCGGCGTGCCCCTGTGGTGTGGCGGCATGCTCGAGTCCGGCGTCGGCCGCGCGCACAACGTGGCACTGGCCAGCCTTCCCGGCTTCACGCTGCCGGGAGACATCTCGGCCAGCCACCGGTACTTCGAGCGGGACGTCGTCGTGCCGCCGGTTGCGGTGTCCGCGGACGGCACGATCGCCGTCCCCACCTCGCCGGGGCTCGGCTTCGAGATCGACCGCGACTTCCTGGAAAGCCGCACGGAATGGGTGGAGCGCCTGCGCGCCTGAGGGCGGGCGGAGGGGGCCAGAGTGAGCCGCTTCTCCATGGACGCGCTGCTGCCGGAGCTCGAAGCGCTCGTGGTGCGCGAGAGCCCCTCCGACGACGCGTCCGCGGTCAGCGCCCTGGCTCACCACATCGTGGCGCGCCTGCGCGCCGCGGGCGTCCACGCCGAGGCGCGCCCGTGCCCGCCGCGCGGTGACGCCGTGCTGGCCACGGTCGGCGGAGGCGCCGGAGGCCGGCTGCTGCTCGGCCACCACGACACGGTCTGGCCGCGGGGGACGCTCGCGGAGATCCCCTTTCGCGTCGAGGACGGACGGGTGCGCGGGCCGGGCGTGTTCGACATGAAGGCGGGCATCGCGGTCGCGATCGCGGTGCTCGAGGACCTGGCCCGGCGCGAAAGCCCTCCCGCGGTCACGCTCCTCCTCACGCCGGACGAGGAGCTGGGGACGGAGGCGTCACGGAGCCTCCTGCTCGAGGTGGCACGAGCGCACCGCGAGGTCCTCGTCCTCGAGCCCTCGCTCGGCGGCGCGGCCAAGGTCGCGCGCAAGGGCGCGGCCAGCTTCGCCTTGACGTTCACCGGACGCGCCGCCCACGCCGGCCTCGATCCCGAGCGTGGCGCGTCCGCCCTGCTGGAGCTGGCCCACTGCACGCTCTTCGCGGACGCGCTCGCCCGGTCCGACGCGGGCACCACCGTGACGCCCACGGTGGGACAGGCCGGGAACCGGACCAACGTGGTGCCCGACCGGGCCCGGCTCAGCGTCGACTGTCGCGTGTGGACACGGGCGGAGGCGGAGCGCGTCGAGGCCGCGCTCAGCGCCTATGAGCCGCGCGATGCGCGCGTCAGCGTCGCCCTGGAGGGCGGGTTTCATCGGCCGCCGCTGGAGCCGACGCCAGCCGCGACCGCGCTCTACGAGCGGGCCCGGTCGATCGCGGCGGAGCTCGGCTTCGACCTCGCGGCCGCGCGGGTCGGCGGAGCCTCCGACGGGAACCTGACCGCGGCCGCGGGCGTGCCGACCCTGGACGGCCTGGGCCCGATCGGCGACGGAGCGCACGCCCGCGACGAGTGGGTCCTGGCCGCCGACCTCGTCCGGCGGGCCGAGCTGCTCGCCCGGCTCGTCGACGGCCACGGGAGCGAGTGATGGGCGACTTCTTCAGGCGATACCTGCTGCCCGGCTTCGTCTTCGAGGCCGCGGTGATCGGCGGCGGGTACGCCACGGGGCGCGAGCTCGTGGAGTTCTTCCTTCCCGCCGGCCCGCTGGGCGGGCTGCTCGGGATGGTCGTGAGCATGCTGGTGTGGAGCGCCGTCCTGGCCGTGAGCTTCGAGCTGGCGCGGCGGGCGCGCGCCTACGACTACCGCTCGTTCCTGAAGCTGCTGCTCGGGCGCGGCTGGTTCCTGTTCGAGGTCGCCTACCTCCTGTTGATCGTCCTCATCCTGGCGGTGATGGGGGCGGCGGCGGGCGAGATCGTCCACAGCCTGTTCGCGGCGCCGCGGCTCGTCGGCTCGCTGCTCATGATCGCCGGCGTCGCCGCGGTCCTGTTCTTCAGCAGCGGGGCGATCGAGAAGTTCCTCTCCCTCACGGTCGGCTACCTCTACCTCGTCTACGTCGTGTTCGTGGTCTGGAGCCTCGCGACCTTCGGCGACCGCATCGGGGCCGCCCTGGCGGCGGAGCCGATCGGACACCGCTGGTTCATGGCCGGCGTCACCTACGCGGGGTACAACGTCGCCACCATTCCGGCCGTCCTGTTCAGCATCCGGCACCTGACCCGCAAGCGTGAGGCCGTGGCGGCGGGGCTGCTGGCCGGTCCGCTCGGCATGCTGCCGGGCCTGGCCTTCTACCTCGCGATGATCGGCTACCACCAGGAGATCCAGGCCGCGGCCCTGCCGTCGGCCTTCCTGCTGGCCAAGCTCCACGCGCCCTGGTTCGAATGGGCGTTCCAGGCGGCCGTCCTGCTGACCCTGGTGGACACCGGGGTGCCGATCCTCCACGCCGTCAACGAGCGCGTGGCGAAGGCCTACGAGGAGCGCCAGCAGACGATGCCCCGGGCGCTGCGCCCCGCGCTGGCGGTGGGGATCATGGTCCTGTCCGTCTATGCCGCCGCCGCCGTGGGGTTGATCGGCCTCATCGCCAAAGGCTACGGCGTGCTGACCTATGCGTTCATCGCGCTGCTCGTCCTGCCCGTGCTGACGGTCGGGCTCTGGACGTTGCGGAGGCTCCCGGCTACTCCTTCGGCGCCGGCCTGAAGTCCAGGTCCTGGTAGTCGAAGCTGAAGTCCGCCAGCGGCGAGACCGCCTTCATGCCGATGCGATCGATGGTGCCGTCGGCCTTGAGCGCGAACGTCACGTAGGCCGGCTCGATCAGGCGGTCGCGCCAGTCCACGCGGAAGGTGTCGTACTGCCAGTGGGTCAGCTGGCCGGTCATGCCGGGCGTCTGCTTGAAGTCCATGGTCAGCCGTCCGTCGGCGTGCGCGATCGCGACCTCTCCGTACCAGGGATCCGCGAACGTGCCGGCGTAGCGCTCGAGCGGGAGCGAGGGGCCGACACGCGCCGGCGCGCCGGCCTGCTTGTTCAGCAGCGCCACCGCCTTCTCGTCCCTCTGGCGCACGAACTCCTGCCAGGCGGCGGCCCAGTCGTAGCGGGGCCGTCCCAGGTAGTGGTCGAGCAGCTCGTAGGCGATGCCCAGCGCGGCTTCGCCGTCCTCGCAGTTGATCGCCACCGAGAAGCCGACGTTGCGCTCCGGCACCAGCACGATGACCGCCTGCGCGCCGAACACCGCCCCCGTGTGCATGAGGAGCCTGTGGCCGCGATAGTCCCGCTCGTTCCACCCCAGCGCGTAGGAGCTGAACTGCGGCGTCGCCGCCGCGACCGGCTCCGGCGCCGGGCTGATGGGCAGGTGCACGCGCGGCGTCCACATCTGGCGCGACGACTCCTCGCTGAACAGGCGCCCGCCGCCTTCCGGCAGCGCCCCCTTCGCGAGGTGGATCGCGATCCAGCGGCCCATGTCGTTGGCGCTGGCCGCGACGCCGCCCGCCGGCGCCGCGTTGCTCCCCAGCTCGGGATCGAGCTCCGCCTTCCCGCTGTCGTCGAGGGACTCCTGCGTGCCCATGCCGTGCATGGGGCCGTCGCGGCGCGCGTGCGGCCAGGCGCGGTTGTCCGCGCGCCGGCGCTCGACGCGGTCCGACGTCGCGGTGCGCATGCCGGCCGGGACCAGGACCTGCTCGCGCACGAAGCGCTCCCACGTGGTCCCGGTCACCTCCTCGACCAGCTGGCCGGCCACGACGTAGAGCACGTTGTCGTAGGCATAGCCGCTGCGGAAGCTGGTCGCGGGCCGGATGTGGCGGAGGCGACGGACCGTCTCGGCGCGGGTGAGCGTCGACCGCGGCACGAACATGAGGTCGCCGGCGCCGAGGCCCAGGCCACTGCGGTGCACGAGCAGATCGATCACCGTCATCTCTCGCGTGACCCACGGGTCGTACATCTGGAACCACGGGACGTGCTTGGTGACCGGGTCGTCCCAGGCGATCCGGCCGCGGTCGACGAGGATGGCCAGCGCGGCCGTGGTGAACGCCTTGCCGACCGAGCCCAGCTGGAAGAGCGTGTCCGCGTCGATGGGGGCGCTCTCGCCCAGCCTGCGGACGCCGTAGCCGCGCGCGAGCGTCACGCGTCCGTTCTCCACGATCGCCACCGCGACGCCGGGAACGCCGACCGCCTTCCGGACCTGCTCGACGCGCGCGTCGAACCTCGGAGGAGGGTCGGCCCACGCCGTGCCCGCGAGGCACAGGGCCGCGGCCGCGAGGGTCCCCGCTCTCGAGATCCGTTCCATCGCGGGCGCTACGAGCCCCACAACCTCGTGCCGATCGAGAGCCCGACGGACCGGGGCCGGATCAGCCCGAGCGCCAGCGCGCCGTTCGGCAGCAGACCGGGATCGCCGATCGAGGTGATGCCCAGCTCGTTCGCCAGGTTCCTGCCGTAGAGCTCCACGGACCACTTGCCGACGTACAGGCCTGCGCGCAGGTTCACGGTGGTGAAGCCCTCCGCCTCCCTGAGGCTGCCGTCGGCCGCCCTGTTGTCGAAGGCGATCGTGCGGTCGCCCGTATAGCCGAGGCTGCCGCCGACGTAGGCCCGCGAGCTGCCCTTCACCGTCCACTCGTAGTCGGCGCTGAGCCCGAAGCTCCACTTCGGCACGTACGGGAGAGGATCGCCGTCCAGGCCTCCCACGACGGGGTCGGTGTCCTGCGTGAGCTTGGCGTCCGTGTAGGCTGCGGTGAGCGACAGCGCGAGGCCGTTCAGCGGGAACACGTTGGCCGCGACCTCGGCCCCCTTGCTCGAGGCCGTTCCGCCGTTGCCGTTGATCCCGAAGTTGTTGACCACGGCCAGCAGCTGGATGTCCTCCCAGTCCAGGTAGTAGCCGGTCAGGTCGAGCGAGAACCTGTCGGCCGCCCCACCCCCGGTCTTGAGGCCCAGCTCGTAGCTGGTCAGTCGGTCCGAGTCGTACTGCCTCGGGATCTCCGGAGGAGCCGCAGGCGGGAGGACGTTGGGCCCGCCCGGCCGGAAGCCGGTCGCGATCCGGCCGTAGATCGACGCGCGGTCGTTCAGCTCGAAGCGCGGGGCGAACGAATACGTGAACGGGGTCTCCGAGGACTCCACCTCGTCGAACTGCGTCAGCCCACCCACCAGGACGCCGTCGGAGAGCTGCGAGGCGACCTGGCTGTTGTGGCTGAGGCGGCCGCCGACGGCCAGGTCCAGCCGCGGCGTGGCGTGCCAGGTGGCGTTGCCGAACCCGGCGATCTCCTTGTACGTCGAGTCCAGCGACAGGTCGGCGAGGACGGGCACCCCGCCGGCCACGGTGCCGGCAACGGCCTCGACGGCGAGTATCTTCTGCTTGATCGCGGAGTCCTCGTTCGTGTAGTACGCCCCCACCAACCACTCGAAGGAGTCGCTCTTGCTGGAGACGAGGCGGAGCTCCTGCGCGAACTTGTCCGTGCTGGTCGTCTGCGGAAGCACGGCGCTCAACGGCCGCGACGCGTTGCCGAAGAGGGCGGTCACCAGGGAGGACAGGGCCGGCCCTCCCGTCAGGTTGGTCGCGATGGTCAGGTCGGTCTGGAAGTCCGACTCGAACGTGCCGAAGCTCGAGATGGACTCGAGGCTGGCCGGACCGAGGTTCCAGTCCACCGTGCCGCTGAAGATCCGGTACTTCGTGTCGTTGAACTCCGACTGGTATCGGGACTGGACCGGATCGTCGTCGATCGCCTGCAGCGTGTCGGGATCGCCGTCCACCGTGCTGCCGGCGTCGGTGTCGATGTTCTGCACGTTCACGCCCAGGTTCACCGAGAGCGTCTCGGAGGGCTTGAACAGCGCAGCCAGGCGCCCGCCGAACCGGTCGAGCGAGTTGAGGCCGTCCTCGACGCGGGTGCCCGGGATGATGTCGACGCCCGGGTTCGTGAGGCTGGGGACCGGGTGGTTGCCGATCGAGTCGATGAAGCCGCTGTCGAACCGGTACAGCCCGCTGACCCGCAGAGCGACCTTGTCGCTCAGCGGCACGTTCACCAGCCCGGTCATGGAGTAGGCCGGATCGCCGTTGGCGACCGTCTCGGCGCTGCCCAGCACCCGCGCCTCGAACCTCTCCGTGCTGGGCCGGTTCGGAACGTACTTCATCACGCCACCGACCGAGCTGGCGCCGTACAGGGTGCCCTGCGGGCCGCGCAGCACCTCGATCCTGGCGACGTCGAACGTGTCGAAGTCGCCGGCCAGGATGGCGGCGTTGGCCAGGCCGCTGCTGGACCCGAACGGCACGTCGTCGAAGTAGACGCCGACGGTGGAGGCCACACCGCCGGTGTTGACGCCGCGCAGGGTCACGCGGGTGACCCCGGGCCGGGTGGCGGTGAGGCTCAAGCCAGGGACCAGCGGCACCAGGGCCTCCAGGTCGTCGGCGCGCTGCTGCTCCAGCAACTGGCCCCCGACGACCGTGACCGAGGCCGGGATGTCCGCGATCTCCTCCGTCCGTTTCTGGGCGGTGACCTCGACGTCCTCGCGGAAGGCGAGGGGCTTGGAGGTGTCGTCCTCGCCGGCGGGCGGCGGGGCCTCCTGCGCCTTCTTCTGCGCGTCCGTCGGCGGCGGCTCCTGTGCCCAGGCCAGTGTCGCGGCGAGCGAGCCGATCAGGGCGACCACGCTCGTTGTCGAAGGACGCATGAACCACCTCCTAAGCGTTGCCCGATGCGGTCAGCGAGCGGCCGCGATCACAGCATCAAATGTTGCATGTGTCAAGCCTCCGCCGCGGCCGCGCGGGCCTGCCGGCGCCGAGCCCGCGCCCCCACTTGCGGCGGCGACCCGCGCATCTTGACGGCTTCCCCGCCCAATGGGATAGACTCCGAAGCATCAAGTGTTGCAGCGGAGGTCCACAAGCGCCATGACTCGCCCGTCACGCCCCGGAACCACGTGCCTCCGGACCGGTCTTGCATCGGCCCTCGGCCTGCTGGCCGCCCTCGCCGCCGCCGCGGACGCGCCCGCGCGCGGCTTCGACGCGGGAGGCGATGCGACCTACCGTCCCGTGGCGGCCGCGCCGCAGCCGCTGGACGGCGGGGGCCTGCGCACTCCCGAGGAGCTGGAGGCCTTCGTGGACGGCTTCGTGAGCGGCGAGCTCGAGGCCTACGACGTGGCCGGCCTGACCGTGGCCGTGGTCAAGGACGGGCAGCTCTTCTTCGCCAAGGGCTACGGCTGGGCGGACGTGGACGGCCGCGTGCCTGTCGATGTGGACAAGACGCTGTTCCGCCCCGGCTCCGTGTCCAAGCTCTTCACCTGGACCGCGGTCATGCAGCTCGTCGAGCAGGGAAAGCTGGACCTGGACGCGGACGTCAACACCTACCTGACCCAGTTCAAGATCCCCTCCACGTACCCGGCGCCCATCACGCTCCGGCACGCGCTGACGCACACGGTGGGGCTGGAGGACGGCGGCATCGGCTACCTGATGGCGCGCAGCCCCGAGCAGATCGTGCCCCTGGGCCGGTCGCTGGCCGACCACGTGCCCGCCCGCGTGCGGCCGGTGGGGACCAGCGGCGAAGGGCTCAGCTCGTCCTACTCCAACTGGGCCACGGCCCTGGCCGGCCTGATCGTGGCGAACGTGTCCGGTGTGTCATTCGAGGACTATGTCGAAGCGAACATCCTGCGCCCGCTGAAGATGGAGAGCAGCACGTTCAAGGAGCCGCTCCCGGAGGCGCTCTCGAAGCGGATGTCGGCCGGCTACTCGTTCGAGGCGGGAGCGTTCAAGGCGCACGGCTACGAGTACATCGCGAACTTCGGCCCCGCCGGCGCGCTGGCCGCCACCGCGCCCGACATGGCGCGCTTCATGATCGCGCACCTCCAGGAGGGAGCGGCGGGAGACGCCCGCATCCTGAAGCCGGAGACGGCCCGCGCCATGCACGCGCGCGTGTTCAGCCCCCACTCCGCCGTCGACGGGTCCGGCCTGGGCTTCTACGAGACGCACATGAACGGCCGGCGGATCATCGGGCACGGCGGCGACACGAACTACTTCCACACCGAGCTGGGGCTGCTCGAGAAGGAGGGCGTCGGGTTCTTCTTCTGCGTCAACACCGGCGGCAAGGCGGCGCTGGTGCCGCGGCACTTCGTCCGCGCCTTCATGGACCACTACTTCCCGGCGCGCCTGCCGGAGGTGAAGCCCCCCGACGACTTCAACGCGCGGGCCGCGAAGTACGCCGGTCGCTACGGCGCGATCCGCCATTCCTACACCCGCTTCGAGAAGGTGTTCGGCCTGGCGGGAGGGGCCGCCGTCGCCCCCAGCGGGAAGAACACCCTCATCATCCCGGACCTGTTCGGCGAAAGCGCGCAGTACGCGGAGGTGGCGCCCGGCGTCTTCCGCGAGGTCGGGGGCGACCGCACCGTCGCGTTCGTCGAGGACGGAGCGGGTCGGGTCACGGGCATGGTCGGACAGTTCGCGTTCATCCCCTTCGTCAAGCTGCGCTGGTACCAGGGCCCGCCCTTCCACTTCCTGCTGCTCGGGCTGTCGCTGCTCTTCTTCCTGATCGCCCTGGTGTCGGCGCTGCGGCACTGGAAGGCCGACCAGGCCGGGCCATCCGCCGCCCGCTGGGCCCGGCTCAACCTGGGCCTGCTGGCGCTGCTGAACCTGGTCTTCCTCGTGGCCTTCGCCTCGATCTTCGCGGCGGGCATGGACGACATCGTCTTCGCGACGCCCAAGGGCCTGTACGCGGTGCTGACCCTGCCGTTGATCGGCCTCGTGCTCGCGGCGCTCGCGGTGTACCTGCTCGTGCGCGTCTGGCGGGAGAAGTACTGGACGCGCGCGTCGCGCGTGTACCACACGGCGGGAGTGGTGTCGGCGATCGCCTTCGTGTGGTTCCTGAACTACTGGAACCTGCTGGGCTACCGGGTCGGCTAGGCCTGCTTCCGGCGGCGCGCGCTCCGCCCCTGGCTGGACCTGTCCTCGTCGGGAGCCTCCTCGTACCAGCGGGGCCCCGAGAGGTACTCCTTCTCCGTCTGCCGCAGCAGGGCGAGCGCGCGGCTGGGCGCGATCTCCGCGCAGGCGAGGACGACGGCGTTGAGGAGCGCCATGGGGGCGACGTACGAGCCGCTGAACGTCGCGCCCACGGTCGAGGCCACGAAGTACTCGTCGCACTCGCGGGCCAGCGGCGTGGTGTCGCTGTCCGTGAGCGCCACCGTCGGCACGCCGCGGCTCCGCGCGAGCTTCGCCGACTCGACGGTGACGCGGAGGCAGCGGCCGAAGCTGATGGCGACGAGGAGGTCCTTGCGGGCCAGCAGCCGGATCTTGTGCTGGAGGTTGCCGCCGGTGCCGACCGGCGCTTCCGCGTCGAAGCCGAGGGGCAGGAGCGCGTAGGCCAGGAACGAGGCCAGCGACGCGGCCAGGTCCGAGCCGACCACCAGGATGCGCCGCGCCTGGTGGATCCGCCGGGCGAAGCCGACCACGCGCTCGGGGTCGAGGCCGCTCTGCAGCCGGTTCAGGTTCCCGAGGTCCCGTTCCAGGCTGTGCCGCACGTGGTCGGCCAGGCTGCGCTTCTCGTCGGTCGTGGCCTTGAGGATCCGGTAGGGGGTGAGCCGGGAGACGAAGTGCTCGCGGAGGTCGGCCGCGAAGTCGTTGTACCGCCGGTAGCCGAGGGCCTGCACCGTGCGCACGATCGTGGCGGGGTCGACGCGGTACCGCCGGGCCAGCGCGCGCGAGGAGAGGAAGAAGGTCTCGTCCGGGTTCTCCAGCGTGGCCTGCAGCAGGCGTCTGCGGTTCGGCGAGAGCCGCCCCTCGAACTGCGCGATCCTCTTCTCGATGGCCGTGCGAGTCGGAATGCCGGGACTCCTTCCTCGCACCAGCATACTTGGAAACCGGCCGGCCCCTCGTCGGGCCGGCCGGCGGGACGCTCGTCACGCGTTTGCGGGGGTCTTCCGCATGTCACGAAACGCGTGACGTCCCCTTGACACGACTCCGGGCCGTGATCATCTTCGTTTGAGACAAAGTTCCAGACACACCCCAGCGCCGGCCGCGTACGGCCGGAGGTGTGCCGAGCCTCGAGCGGGTGTTCGAAGAAGGAGTCCCTCCATGAAGTCTCCGGTGCGCCTCGTCCTCGCCGTCCCCATCGTCCTGCTTGCGCTGCTGGCGGCCGCGCCCGGCGCGGCCCAGACCCTCGTCGTCCAGCACGACTTCGAGGACGGCACGTTCCAGGGCTGGGTCCCCCGCGGCGGCGGCGTCGTGCTCACGAACACCGAAGAGGTGGGATCGCGCACGGGCGGGGTCGGGACGCACAGCCTTCGCACGACGAACCGCACGCAGGGCTTCCACGGGCCGAGCGTCCAGACGCTGGGGCTCCTCACGAAGGGCGCGACCTATCAGGTGACCGTGTGGGCCCGGCTGGTCGCGGGCCAGGCGCCGGCGCAGCTGCGGGTGACGGTGCAGCGGACGGTCAACGGCGCGAACAGCTTCGACACGGTCGTCCAGACGGCGGCCGGGGCCGTGACCGACGCGGCCTGGGTGCAGATGACGGGCCTCTATGCGTTCGCGGGCACGGATCCGACGGGCCTGCTGCTCTACGTGGAGTCCACCACGGCGACCACGTCGTACTACATCGACGACTTCCGCATCGACAAGATCGCCGACGCGCCGGGCCTGCCGCCCAACACGGCCGGGCTCACCTCGACCTTCGAGTCGGGCACGACGGAGGGCTGGACCTCGCGCACCGGCACCGAGGTGGTCGCGCCGTCGTCCGCGGACGCGCACTCGGGCGGCTTCTCGCTCCTCACCACCAACCGCACCGCCGCCTTCCGCGGTCCCAACTTCAACGTCACGAACGTGATGTTCAACGGGTCACGCTATCGCGTGTCCGTGTGGGCGAAGCTGGCTCCCGGCGAGGCCCCGGCCCAGCTGCGGGTGAGCCTGCAGCGCAACGCCGGCACCGTTCCCTCCACGTTCCACACGGTCGTGAACAACACGAACGTCACGGCCGACGCGTGGGTGCGGCTGGTCGCGACGTACGACGTCGCGCTCGCCAACAGCTCGCTGTTCCTCTACGTCGAGTCGGCCAGCTCGCTCGCGTCCTTCTTCATCGACGACGTCCAGGTGACCTACATCCCGCCGCCCACGATCGAGACCGACATCCCCTCCCTGCACGAGGTGCTGGCCGACTCGTTCCCGATCGGGGCCGCGGTGCGCAACGCGGCCGTCGCCGGCGTGCACGGCGACCTGCTGAAGAAGCACTTCAACAGCCTGACGTCCGAGAACGACATGAAGTGGGACGCGACCGAGCCCACCGAGGGCAACTTCACGTTCACGAACGCGGACCAGCAGGTGGCGTTCGCCGAGCAGAACGGCATGCAGGTGCGCGGGCACACGCTCCAGTGGCACCAGCAGGTCCCGGCCTGGGTGTTCACCGACCCCGCGACCGGCCAGCCCATGCAGCCCTCCCCCGCCAACCACGACCTGCTCCTGCTGCGCCTCGCCAACCACGTGCGCGGCGTGGTCACGCACTTCGGGGACAGGGTCTTCGCCTGGGACGTGGTCAACGAGGTGATCGACGAGAACCAGCCCGACTGCATGCGGCGCAGCCCCTGGTTCAACATCACGGGGACCGACTTCCTCGACACCGCCTTCCGCACCGCGCGCGAGGCGGCTCCCGACGCGCTGCTGTTCATCAACGACTTCAACACCACGATCCCGAACAAGCGGCAGTGTCTCTTCAACGTGGTGTCGGCCCTGCAGGCCCGCGGCGTGCCCGTCGACGGCGTGGGGCACCAGATGCACGACAACTTCGAGTTCCCGTCCGCGCAGAGCATGGCCGACACGCTGGACCTGTTCGCCGGGCTCGGCGTGACGCAGCACGTCACCGAGATGGACGTGAGCATCTACTCGGGCAGCGCGAACGCGCCCTTCGCGAACTACGACGAGATCCCGTCCGAGCGCTTCCTGCTCCAGGCCCGCCACTACCGCGACTTCTTCCGCGTCTTCCGCGCGCACGCCGGCCAGCTCACGTCGGTCACGCTCTGGGGCCTCGCGGACGACGTCACGTGGCTCAACAGCTCCGGCCGCGTCAACGGCCCGCTGCTCTTCGACGACCAGCTCCAGCACAAGCTCGCCTACACCGCCATCGTGAGCCCGCAGGACCTGCCGCGGACGCCGGCCACGGTGACGCTCTCCAACCTGGTGCAGGTCTACGACGGCAGCCCGCGCGCCGTCGCCGTCGCCACCGATCCCGCGGGTCTCCTCGTGAACGTCACGTACGACGGTTCCCCCCAGCCGCCCGTCTACCCCGGCGCGTATGCCGTCCAGGCCGCGATCGACAGCGAGGACTTCGCGGGGACGGCCGCGGCCACGCTGCTGATCGTGAGCCCGAACGTGACGCGCCGCGCGCCGACGCTCAACGGGCGCCTGAACGGGTCGCTGCAGGTCCTGACGGGCGAGTCGATCGTCCTCAACGGCCCCGCGTCGGTGACCGGCGACCTGCTCGCGCCCGGCTCGCCGTCCGTGCTGCTCAACGGGCTGCCGTCCTACGGCGGCACGCTCGATGCCGACGGCGACGTCGCGCCGTCCGGATACCCGGTGGTCCTGAACGGTGGGGCCGCGCTGCGGCACCTCGTGCGCCGGGTGGATCCGGCCGCCTTCCCCACCGTCGCGCCTCCGCCGGCGCCTGCCGGGACGCGGAACGTGGTGCTGAGCGCGCCCGGCCAGAGCCCCGGAGACTTCGCGACGCTCCGGAACCTCACGCTGAACAGCGGGGCGGGCCTGGTCGCCGTCCCACCCGGCACGTACGGCTCGTTCGTCGCGAACGGACCCGCCGGGTTCGTGCTCGGCGTTGCGGGCGCGACCACTCCCGCCGCCTACGCTCTCCAGGGCCTGACGCTCAACGGAGGCGCCACGCTGCAGGTGGTGGGGCCGATCGTCCTGACGATCGCGACGGGTGTCACGCTGAACGGGTCCGCGGGCAGCGCGACGCATCCGGAATGGCTGTCGCTCCAGGTCGCCGCCGGCGGGGTGACGCTCAACGGCGGCGCGACGCTGAGCGCGTTCGTGACCGCCCCCGCGGGCACGGTGATGCTGAACGGGACGCTGAATGGCCGCGTGACGAGCGACCGGATCACGATCAACGGGCCCGGCGTGCTGAACACGACGCCCTGAGCGGGCCGGCTATCCGACGCGCAGCCCCAGCGCCTGCGCGTACCTGTCGAGCGCCGCGCGCGTCGCCACCCGGTCCCGTTTCGCGGTGGCCCGGTCCGCCTTCTCGTAGTGCGCCGACAGGACACGCAGCCGGCCGTTCCTGCGATCGGCCTTGAGGTCCACGCGCGCCACCAGCTTCTCGCCCGCCAGGACCGGCAGGCAGTAGTACCCGTACACGCGCTGCGGGGCGGGCTTGAAGATCTCGAGCATCGCCTCGAAGCCGAACAGCCGTGCCACGCGCAGGCGGTCCCAGAGCAGCGGGTCGAAGGGCGAGAGCAGCACGCCGCTCTCGGCGCGGGGACGCGCGCGCAGGAGGCGCGCGGCCAGCTCGCGATCCGCGGGACGGATCCAGCCGGCCTTGGGTGGGCCCTCCTCCGACTCCAGGCCGCAGGCGACGATCGCGCCCTTCTCCTGCAGGCGCCTGAGGGCGGCGGCGAGGTCGGCCTTGCGGTTCCGGAGGCGCCAGGTGGCGGCCAGCGTTCCCGTCGTCGCCCAGCCGTGGCCATCGAGTGCGGCCAGCAGCAGCGCCTCCAGGCCGTCGGCGGTCGAGAGCGGCTGGCGCCGCAGCGGTTCCGGGATCACGCGCTCCGCGAGGTCGTACGTCCGCTGGAAGTTGTTGCGCTCGCGGATGGCCAGCTCGCCGCTGGACCACAGCGCCGACGCCACGCGCTTGGTCACGCTCAGGTCCCACCAGCCCTTGCTGGCACGCCCCTCCATCTCCACGGATCGCAGCGGGCCGTTGTCGCGGATGCGCCTCAGCAGCTCCTTCGCGACCTTTGGCTGCGAGCCCACCATGTCGCCCCACCAGGGATGCGCCTTGAACTCGCGCCGGCGGAACTCGAGCGCGGGATAGAGCGCGAGCGGGATCCAGCTGGCCTCGTGGCCCCAGTACTCGAACAGCGACGCGCCCGGGCGCAGCAGCCGCTCGCCGACCGAGGGATCGAGCCCCTCCAGCCGCGAGAGCAGCACGATCGTGTGGCTGCGGGCGCCGGCCACCGACACCGTGTCGAGCTGCAGGTACCCGAAGCGCTCGATGACGGCCTGCGCCGCCGCGAAGGCGGTCGGACCGCGCCCGCGCGCGAAACGCGGGAGGCCGGTCGGCTCGGGTGTCAGCAGGCCGGCGCGGGCCAGGGCCAGGCGGCGGGCTTCACGGACGCTCAGGGTCTCCACGATCCCGGATTCTCGCGCGAAGGAGTGTCACGGCGGTTCCGGTCCAGGGTGGACGATCGCCATCCGCCCGGTTCGCGACTCGGTCCGGACCGAGTCGTCAGCCGATTGAACTGAGCACCGGCCGCCTCACAATGGGATGTCGGTCGGCGGACGGGCGGGCACGACCCTGCGACACTCGCGGATGACGGCCGTCACGTCGAAGATCGACTCCGTTTCCATGAGGTGCGACAGGAAGACGTGCGTGCGGGCGACCTCCGCCAGGTCGAAGAGCCAGCAGATGCTGGACAACGGCGAGACCCAGACGTCCGCCTCGCCGCCGCCGAACTCGCCCCGCAGCGACGCCAAGATCACGGACTGAACGTGGCTGAGCTTCTGCCCGGCCTGGTTGGCGAACGTGAACTCGAGGGCATCGCGGTACGCGGCCCCGGCCGGCGTCGAAGCATGGATCATGGCCGCGCCGCGATGTGCTCCGAGGCGCGTCAGCTCGGCCATGCGCTCCAGGACCTGCGCATGCCGGATCCCGTCGCGCAGCTCCGACCCGAAGCCGATGCAAGCGATGAGGCGATCGGGCCCGGTCAGCCGCGACAGCGCTGCGAGCGAGCAGAGGTCCTCGGCCGGCGTGCCGATGGAGGTCTCGTTGCCCTTCAACAGGACGTCGATGCCACCGTCGACCAGGACGACCGTGTCGACGTCCAGGGAATGGATGAGCCACTGGTACGCATCGACCGCGAGCCGGACGCCACATTTCTTGAGCAGCCAGATCGGCTCGCGGTAGCCATGGCCGCGCTCCAGCCATCGTGCCAGCCACGGTTCCGGACAGTACCGATCCTCAACCGCTTGATCCGGTCCGACGCCGTAGAGCTGCGGATGATCGGCGCTCGCAGCCGCGCCGGGCAACAGCGAGACGTTCGTGAACGTGACGCCTGCGAAGTGAACGGCCTTTCCGGCGTCGAGCAGCTCGACCGCGAGCGGCACCGCGCCGAAGACGTCGTACCCGCCCCCCGCGCCGACGAACAGGACCGTCCGCGCCTTCGCGAGGGTCAAACCAGCTGGCTGCCCCAGGATCATCGGCCGGAAGCGCCCACGTCCACTCGCAGCTCGCCGGCCAGGAACGTCGCCTGCAGCGCGACGTCGTCGACGAACTTGCCCATCGGGCGGCCGCCCGCGTGCCCGGCCTTCGTGTCGTAGTGCAGGAGGACGGGCCGGCCCGAGGACGTCGCCGCCTGCAGGCGCGCGGTCATCTTCCGCGCCTGCAGCGGCGGGACGCGCGTGTCCGCGTCGCCCGTCGTCAGCAGCACGGCGGGATAGGCCGTACGCGGCTTCACGTTCTGGTACGGCGAGTACGCGTAGAGGAACCGGAACTGCTCCGGCTTGGAGGCGTCGCCGTACTCGAGCAGCGCGGGCGGGTTGTTGTTCTCGAAGCGGTGGTACCCGACCATGTCCAGGTCCGGGAAATCGCAGAGCACCGCGCGGAACAGGTCGGGCCGCTGCGTGAGCGCCGCGCCGACCAGCAGCCCGCCGTTGCTGCCGCCGCGGATCGCGAGCCGCTCCTTCGAGGTCCAGCCGCTCGCGACCAGCCACTCCCCCGCCGCGATGAAGTCGTCGAACACGTTCTGCTTCTTCTCGAGCATGCCCGCGCGGTGCCACTCCTCGCCGAACTCGCCGCCGCCGCGCAGGGCGGGCACCGCGAAGACGCCGCCCTGCTCCACCCACCACGCGGCCAGCGGCTGGAAGCCCGGCAGCAGGCTGACGTTGAAGCCGCCGTAGCCGTAGAGGATCGTGGGCCGCCGCCCGTCCTTCGCGAGCCCCTTGCGGTGCGTCAGGAACATCGGCACCTTCGTGCCGTCCTTCGACGCGTACCAGACCTGCCCGGTCTCGTACGCGGCCGCGTCGAACGGGACCTGCGGCCGCCACCAGGACTCCGCCTTGAGCGTCCGCAGGTCCGCGCGGTAGGTCGAGCTGGGCGCGGTGTAGGCGTTGAACGCGAAGAACACCTCGTCGTCGCTCCAGCGGGCCTGCAGCTGCGTCACCGCGCCCGGCCCCGGCAGGGGCAGGTCGCCCAGCGCCTGCCCCTCCAGCGAGACCACGCGCAGCCGCGACGCCACGTTGCGCAGATCGTGCACGAGCAGCTTCCCGCCCGCGGGCACGAAGGCCTGGATGGCGTCGGGACCCTCGGGAACGATCTCGCGCCATCGCTCGGGCCGCGGGTCGTCGAGCGGGATCTCGACGATCCGCCAGCGCGGCGCCTTCCAGTCGGTCTGCACGACCAGCCGGTCCCCCGCGAAGTCGGCCCGGAAGTGCGCGTCCACGTCCTTCACGATCGCCCGCGGGGGCCCGCCGCCCGCGAGGTCCTGCACGTAGACCTCGTTGCGCGCCCAGCCGTGCTGCACGGCGAGCAGGAGGTAGCGGCCGCTCTCCGAGACCTCGGCGCTGATCCACTGGCCCGGCCCGTACCCGCTGCCGAACACCTCCGTGTCCGCGGACGCCGGCGTCCCCATCGCGTGGTACCGGATGCGGATGCCCGTCTTGCGGTCCTGGGCGGCGTAGTAGAAGCCCTTGCCGTCCGGACGCAGCGAGGCGCCGCGATACAGGTGCCGCGGCAGCACGTCGGGCAGGTCCTCGCGCGCCGCGACGTCGCGCGCGCGCAGCTCCGTCTCGTCCTCGCCGCCGCGGCGCAGCCCGTACAGCATGACGCGCCCGTCCGCCGAGAAGTCCTCGACCGTCACGCTCGCGGTGTGGTCGGGGCTCAGCGGGTGCGGGTCGAGCAGCACCTCGTCTTGGCCCGCGAGCCCCTCGCGCACGTACTGGATCGGCAGGTCGTCGGCCGTCCGGCGCTTCGAGAAGAAGTAGCGCGTCCCCCGGCGCGTCGGCACCGACTGCGTGTCGTAGCGCGACAGCGCCGCGATCCGCTCGCGTATGGCGGAGCGCTCGGCACGCCCGCCCACCACGGCCTGGGTGTACGCGTTCTGCGCGTCGATCCAGGCCCGCGTCTCGGGGCTGCTGCCGTCCTCCAGCCAGCGGTACGGGTCGACGATCTCGACGCCGTGGATCACCTCGCGCACGTCGTCGCGGCGGGTGGGGGGTGCGGCGGGTGTCGCGGCGTGGCCCGCGGCGTCGATCGCGAACCAACCGAACAGTGCGAAGGCCGCTCGTCTCCTCATTCCTCCTCCTCGTCGTCCAGCCGCTGCCCGGCGATCATGGTTGCGCCGTCGCGAGGCGCAGCTCGATGGTGCAGCGCGCGGACCGACCGATAGCCGTCGACCGCGAGAAACGAGAGGGGCACGCGCGATGGTACCGCGCCTCGCGCTCGGTTTTCCCTTGACAGATCTCGGCGCGTGGGCGCACACTGCACGGCCTGCCGAGCGGATGGTCTTGAGATTTCGGCAGGACTGGAGGCGACCGATGTCGGTATCTCGAATCGAGCTGATCGCGGCGAGCCTCTGCCCCGCCCGGCGCTAGCCCATCCCGGCTGGCCCCGTCCGGGGTCAGGCTCCACATAGAAGAAACAAACCGTTCCCTGGCGTGAGCGTGCGCGTTCGCGCGCCGCCACCCGAAGGAGATCGTGTGTCTTTTCGCAGCACGCGGAGGCGGAGCTCTCCGCGAAGGGGAGACGTGTCGCTGGACGGGGATAAGGAGCAGTTCTTCGGCGCGCTGGGCGAGCGTCGCAAGACGAACTGGAAGCTGCAGCAGCTGTGCCGTCAGGTCGAGCGTGCCGCGGCGCTCGCTTTGGCCGAGGTGGATGTCCCGGTGGGGGCCGCCGTGGCCGAGGTGGCGCCGGCGCCCGACGCGTCGCGGCTCAGGGTCATCGTGGTCCTGGCCGCGGGCAGCGGCGCGCAGCACCTGGTGGACACCCGCGCCGCGCTGGAGCGGGACGCGGCGGCGTTCCGGTCGGAGATCGCGCGCGCGATCCATCGCAAGCGCGTGCCGGAGGTCGTGTTCGACGTGAGGCTGGCGGAGGAGGTGGAGATTGGATGAAGCGACGGTTCGGAGCTGGCTCGCCGAGCCGATGCCGGCGGCGGTCCAGGCGGCGATCGACCGCCTGGCCCGCAGCGAGGACGTGAAGCGCATCGCGGTGATGCCGGACGTACACCTCTCGGCGGACGTGTGCGTCGGCGTGGTCCTGGCCACGGGCGGCGTGCTCTATCCCAACGCGGTGGGCGGCGACATCGGCTGCGGCGTGGCCGCGATCGCGTTCGACGTCGAGGCGCGGGCGGTCGACGACGAGCGCGTCGCGGCGGCGGTGCTCGCCGGCCTCTACGCGCGCATCCCCTGCATCCGCCACTCACGGCGCACCAGCGCGCCGCTGCCGGAGGATCTCGACTCGTGGGAGCTGAGCGCGCCCGCGCTGGAAGCGCGCAAGGGCCAGGAGGCCGCCGCCCAGCTGGGCACCCTGGGCCGCGGGAACCACTTCGTGGAGCTGCAGCAGGGCGAGGACGGCCGCCTGTGGGCGATGGTGCACAGCGGCTCGCGCGGCATCGGCCAGGCCATCCGCGACCACCACCTCGCGCGGTGCCCGGCGGGACGGCAGGGGCTCCGCTTCGTGGACGCCGGCAGCGAGGCCGGGCGCGCCTACCTGGCGGACGCGTCGTGGGCGGTCGCGTACGCGGCGGCGAGCCGGCGCGCGATGGCGGACGCGCTCGGCCACGTCGTCGCGCGCGTGCTGGGGGCCCAGGCGGACGCGGGCTCGTTCGTCGACTGCAACCACAACCACGTCCGCCGCGAGACGCACGCCGGCGAGACGCTCTGGGTCCATCGCAAGGGCGCGATGCCGGCCGCGGACGGGGAGCCCGGGCTCATCCCCGGCTCCATGGGCACGCCCAGCGTCCACGTCGTCGGCCGCGGCTGCGTCGAGGCGCTCTGCTCCAGCGCGCACGGGGCGGGCCGGCGCCTGAGCCGCACCGATGCGCGGCGCGCGATCTCCACGCGCGACGTCGGCCGCGAGATGCGCGGCGTGTGGTTCGACCATCGGGTGGCCACGGGCCTGCGCGAGGAGGCGCCGTCCGCCTACAAGGACATCGACGGCGTGCTGCGGGCGCAGCACGAACTCGTCCGCATCGTGCGCCGGCTGCGTCCGGTGCTGTCGTTCAAGGGGGTCTAGGCATGGCCACGAAGAAGCTGGCACGAACGGTCGTCGAAGGAGGCCGCGCCGGATACTCCAAGTGGGACCGGAGGCGGCGCAACCGCTCGCAACGCCGCCTGCGGTTCGACGAGGAGGGCGATCGGCTTCACGGGAAGGACTGCGCACCCGGCTGGCGCGGGTTCGACGACTGCCTGAAGCCACTGCGGCGCTGGATCGACAGTCACGTCGGACGCGGGTGGAACAACGTGTATCGCGATTTCTGCGCCCTCACCGATCGGCGCACGGTGAAGGGCTGGCACCTCGACGACCACCTGCAGGGAATGGTCGACCGCGGCGACCCGCTCGCGTACGGGCGCTTCTACGTCGACGGCCGAGGCATCCTCCGCCGCAAGGATCGAGTCCCGCGTGAGCGCGGGACCGGCTACTGGGAGCAGCGGCGGGCGCTCGACTGGGCCCGTGGCCGCCAGGTCATCGAGCACGGCGGCACGGCCTTCTGGACCGCGGACGCGGTCGACGACCCGGTCGCGGCCAGCCGTCAGGGGCCGCGGCTGACGGATCGCGAGATCGCGTTCTGGACGTCGCTGGCCGAGGACGTCCGACGCACGCTCCGCTACGACGCGGAGGGCCGCCGCCGGCTCCGCGCCATTCCGCCCGCGAGGCGCGGGAACAGGGGCTGACGCCGGCGTGTCAGTCCGCGCGCAGCGTCGTCACGGGATCGGTCCGCATCGCGCGCAGGGCCGGCAGCGAGCAGGCGGCGAACGCGACCGCGGCCAGCATGGCCAGGACGGCGAGGCCCGTCCCCGGGTCGGCCGGCGAAATCCCCGCGCGAGGCGTCAGGCCGCCCCGGCGGCCGCGCGCCGCCCGATGAACGGCCGCGCGATCGCCATCAGGATCAGCACCAGCCCGAACGTGCAGACCATGGTCGCGCCCGTGGGCAGGTCCAGCCGCACCGACAGGTAGATGCCGAGCGCGGACACGATCGTGCCCATGCTCCAGCCGATGGCGAGCCGCCGGCCGATGCCCTCCGCGTACAGCATCGCCGCCACCGACGGCACGATCAGGTAGCAGAAGACGAGCAGCACGCCCGCGATCGCGACGGACGAGGTCACCACGAAGCCGAAGGACGCGTAGAACAGGAAGTCCCAGAGTCGGACGTTGAGGTGCGCGGGCGGCGCGTCGTGGCTGAGCGAGATGGCGAGGAACTTCTCGCGGCAGACGTAGTGGAACGCGCCCACCGCGGCGTAGAGCGCGGCCGTCTTCAGCACCTCGGGCCACGACACGGCCAGGATGTTCCCCACCAGCATGTCCTTGAGGTGCTCGCTCTCGGACGTGGCCTTGCTCATGGCCAGGATGGCCGCGGCGGACGCGACCGCGTAGGAGATGCCGATGATGGCCTCCTGCGGGATGCGCGCGCGGCGGCTGCGTATGGTCGAGAAGATGGCGGCCCCC
The DNA here is from genome assembly GCA_025923995.1 of Vicinamibacteria bacterium. Lineage (GTDB taxonomy): Bacteria > Acidobacteriota > Vicinamibacteria > Fen-336 > Fen-336 > JAICEW01. The sequence continues at coordinate 24,418 of JAICEW010000023.1, forward strand.
ACGAACGTGAAGCACAGGCTGATCCAGTACACCCAGGGACCGTGCGGGTCGTGGTCCGCGAACGGCAGCAGCAGGGCCACGGTCGCGCCCAGCGCGGCGATCTGCGCGAGGGAGAGGTCCACGAAGATGACGCCCCGCTCGACCACGTGCACGCCGAGGTAGGCGTGGATGCCGGTGAGGATCAGGCTGGCGGCAAAGGGCGCCGCCAGGAACCTCAGGATGTCGAAGTCCATGTCAGCGCGCTCCCGCGGCCCTGGCGAACTTGTCCACGTCGTAGTCGAACAGCTTGATGTAGTCGGTGATGACCTTCTCGCCGCCGACCGACGGCGGCAGGACGAGCACGGCGGCGCCGGTCTCGCGTCCGATCGAGTTGGGCGTCTTGAGGTCGAAGTAGGGCTCGACCAGCAGCACCTTGATGCCCTGCGCCTTCATGGCCTTGATGAGGGCGATCGTGTGCTGGGGCGAGGGCGGCACCCCGGGCTTGGGCTCCACGAAGCCGATCACGTCGAGCCCGAAGCGGTCCGCGAAGTTGGTCCACGAGCGGTGGTACGTCACGATCTTCATCCCCTTGAAGGGCGCCATCGTCGCGTCCCAGCGCTTCTCGGCCTCGGCCAGCCGCCGGTCGAAGTCTGCGTAGCGCTGCTCGTAGTAGGCCGCGTTCGCGCGGTCCAGCTCCGAGAGCTTCGCCTTGACCGCCTGCGCGACCTTGCGTCCGTTGCCCGGGTCGAGCCAGTAGTGGGGGTTGCCCGAGGGGTGAACGTCGCCCATCGCGCGCGTGACGGTCCCGGTCGGGACGTCGAGGATGCGCACGCCCTGCGAGGCGTCCAGGTACCCGGGCGAGCCGGGCTGGATGCGGGCGTTGCGGCTCTGGGTGACGAGGGGCGGCAGCCACGAGACCTCCAGCTCGCGCCCGACGGCGATCAGCAGGTCCGCCTTGGCCAGGAGCAGGATGAAGCTGGGCTTGGCCTCCACGAAGTGCGGGTCCTGGTAGCCGCGCGCGATGGCGTCCACCTTGACCTTGTCCCCGCCCACCTCGCGGGCGATCGCGGCCATGTCCTCGGTGGCGCCCACCACGCGCAGCTGCGCCTGCGCCGACGACGCCATCATCACGGCGATGGGAGCGAACAGCAGTCTCTTCATGGCGATCCCCTAGAACGCGTGCGCGCCGTGCGCGCCGATCGAGAACAGGAGCTGGAACAGGAACTCGTTGGCGGTGTTTCCCTCGCCGAAGCGCGTGCGCCGGAGCTGCGTGCGCACCTGGCTGAACTCGCTGGGCCAGAACGTGAGCAGCAGCGAGCCCCCCTCGTCGGCCAGGTCGGGCGCGGTCGGACGCTCGGCGTAGTCGTAGCGGGCGCCGGCGAACCAGCGGCGCGCGAACTGGTACTCCCCCGAGACGTAGAGGCCGAAGGCGTTCGCGTCGCCCCCGGGCGCCTCGCGCCGGCTCCACACCGCCTCCGTGCGTCCGACCAGGCGCTTGTAGATCGCGCGGCGCAGCGGCCGGTAGCGGAACGTGAGGTCCGCGCCGACCAGCCGCGTCTTGAACCCGGGCCCTTCCTCGTTGCCGCCGTAGGCGATCGACCCGCCCAGGTCGAGGTTCGTGGACTCGGTCAGGTCGCGGTACGCGCGCAGGCGCCCCACCCAGGTGAGGTCGTCGCGCTCGGGCGTGCTGAAGACGTCGTCGTCGCCGCGGTAGACCTCGCCCGTCGCCTCCAGGAACGCGACCGGGTTCTGGATGAGCCGCGAGATCGAGACGCCCGCGTTCGAGATGCCCTCCTCGCCCCCCAGGAGGCTCGTGGCCACCAGCGGCCGGTCGGTCCAGGGCAGCACGTGGTCGTGCATCTGGTTCACGCGCCCGAAGCTGCCGCGCATCTTCCCCACCTTCGCCAGCAGGCCGCCGGGGAGCGTGGGGAACGTGACGAACCCCTCCTCCACCTCCGCGCCCTCGGGCGAGAACGCGAGGAAGAAGTCGGCGCGGGCGTACGGGTCGACCACCGCCTGGAAGGTCGCCTCCACCTCGTTGAGCTCGAGCGACGGCGGCGCATCCGGCGAGTCGTGGCCCGCCGCGCCCAGGAAGTTCCCGATGACGGCGATGTCGGGATTGAACACCTTGCCACCGGCGGGGGGAGTCGCGCCCGCCGTGAGGGCCGGCGGCGGCTCCGTGACCGGCGCGGGCGGCGGAGGGGGCGCCGGTGTGGCGGCGGTCAGCGCGCCCAGGCGCGCCTCCAGGTCGGCCAGGCGGCGTTCGTAGTCGGCACGGAGCGCCTGGATCTCCGAGCGCAGGACCTGCACGTCGTCGGGCGGCGCCGGCTCCTGGGCCGACGCGGCGAGGCACGGACACAGCGACACGAAAAGGACGAAGAACCGTCGCGGACGAATGATCCCCACGATGAGCCTCCCCTGTGGAACGAGGGGTTCCCGGTTGTCGGCCGCGCGGCGCGGCCGGCGGAGAGGCTCTAGGCGGGAGGCGCCCGACCGTTCTGCGTGACGACGAGACCGGATCGAGGCGTCGCGTCGATGCGATGCGGCACATCGCCCTGGTCGAGCAGCGTGGGCGGGCCCAGCCGGAACCCGGCCTCGACGCGGAGGACCTCGGGACCGCGCAGGCACGTCTCGCACTGGCTGGGCGCCTTGGGCGAGCAGGCCAGGTCGTGATGGCGCAGGTCGCTCGTCTCCGCCACCAGGGCGTAGAGCGCCACGACCAGGGCCGCGAGGACGCGGAACCGACTGCTCACCGTACGCAACTATAGCAACGGCGGCGGGGCAAGTGGGCGTCCGGGGCCGCGTCGTTTCAACGTTTGACACGTCCGGATGGGCGACGCTACTGTCCCCGCTCGAACTCGAGGCGGGGGGCGCCTTGAAGGAGGTCGTCCTCGTGAATGCTCGACGTGGCGTCCTGGCCGCCTGGCTGCTCGCCCTGCCCGCCGTTCCGCTCGCGGCCCAGAGCCCGCAACCCGCGGCCACGCCGCCACCCCCGCCCCCTGCCGCGGCTCCCCTCGCCACCGACATCTTCCTGCTGGACGTCGGGACGCGCGGCGGCACGCTGAGCCTGGGCCGGCCCGTCCGCCTGACCGACCGCGCCGGCTACGACAACCAGCCGTACTTCGCTCCCGACGGGCGCTCGATCTACTTCACGGCCATCGAATCCGGCCAGTCGGACATCCAGCGCTACGACCTGGCCAGCCGCCAGGTCGCGCCGGTGACCAGGACGTCGGAGAGCGAGTACTCCCCCACGCCGACGCCCGAGGGCGGGATCTCGGTCATCCGCGTGGAGACGAACGACACCCAGCGGCTGTGGCGGTTCCGCGAGGGCCGCGAGCCGGAGCTGCTGCTGCCCGACGTGAAGCCCGTCGGCTACCACGCGTGGTACGACGCGGACACGCTCGTGCTCTTCGTGCTGGGCGACCCCCCCACGCTGCGCGTGGTGCAGCGCGGCTCGGGTCGCGCGGAGACGGTGGCCGGCGACGTCGGCCGCTGCATCCGGCCGGTGCCCGGCCGCCACGGCATCAGCTTCGTCGAAAAAGTGTCGCCGGCCGAGTGGTGGCTCTCCGAGGTCGAGTTCCCCGCGCACTCGACCAAGCGGCTGGCCCGCATGCCTCAGGGCGTCGAGGACTACGCCTGGCTGGCCGACGGCCGCGTCCTGGCCGGCCAGGGCAACCGCCTGCTCGAGCTGCCGGCCGGCGGCACGACCTGGCGGCAGGTCGCGACGTACGACGACCCCGCCCTCCAGAACATCACGCGCCTGGCCGTGAGCCCGCAGGGCGACCGGCTGGCGCTCGTCTCCGACGAGGCCGCGCCCTTCCCGATGACGGTCGACAGCCTCATGCGCGGCCCGGAACTGGTCGGCTATCCGCCCAGCGCGCTGCGGTGGTCGGGCGACTCGAAGGAGCTCTACTTCGAGTGGCGGACGCCAGGCGAGGACGAAGCGGCCACCTGGGTCGTGTCGCGCGCGGGCGGCGAGCCGCAGCGCCTCACGGACGACGAGCGCCGCCTGGCCCCCGCCGCCGACTGCCGGTGGGACGAGCCGCGTCGCCGCTGCCTGTTCGCGGACGACGACGACATCGTGCTCGTGGACACGGTCGCGCGGACGCGGCGCCAGGTCACGCGCACGACCGCCAAGGAGAGCGACCCGCGCTTCACGCGCGGCGATGCCGCGGTGACGTTCGTGCGCGACAACAACCTGTACCTGGTGCCTCTCGACGGGCAGGGCGACCTCACGGTCCAGGTCTCGAACGTCGGCCCCAAGAAGAAGGAGCCGCGGCTCACGGAGAGCCAGAAGTTCCTGAAGGAGGAAGAGCGCAAGCTCCTCAAGCACGTGGACGAGGCGGCGGCGCGCAAGAAGCGGGAGGAGGACAAGAAGGAGCGCGAGGCCCCGACCAAGGTGGACGTGATCGAGACCCAGTCGGTGCCGGAGGCGGTCCTCTCCGGCGACGGTCGCTTCACGTACCTGCTGGTCGTCAACCGGACGAAGGCGTCCCGCATCGCGGACGTGCCCGACTACGTCACCGAGTCCTCCTATTCCGAGATGATCCCGACGCGCACCAACGTGGGCGACCGCCAGGAGACGCGGCGGCTCGCGATCGTCGACGCGAAGGCGCGCCGCGTCACGTGGGCGTGGGTGGACGGCGTGACGGAGCCGGAGCCCGAGAAGAAGCCCGAGGAGGCCAGGCCGGAAGGCGAGGAGGCCAGGCCGGAAGGCGAAGAGGCCAGGCCCGAGGAGCCCGAGGCCAAGCCCAAGGGCCGGCAGGTGATCTGGGCCTCGCCGGTCCTCTCACCCGACGGCAGCGCCGCCATCGCCGCCGTTCGCGCGGCCGACAACAAGGACCGCTGGCTGGTGCTGCTGGACCCCGAGTCCGGGAAGGGCCGGGTGCTCGACCACCAGCACGACGACGCGTGGGTGCGTCCGGGGTTCGGCGGAGGCGACAGCTACGGCTGGATCGACTCGAAGCGGATCTGGTTCCTGTCGGAGTCGACCGGCTTCCAGCACCTCTACGCGCTGGCCCTCGCGGACGCGGCGCCGCGCGCGCTCACGTCGGGCCGCTTCGAGGTCCACGACGCGCGGCTCGCCCCGGACCGTGCCTCGTTCCACGTGACGACCAGCGAGGCGCACGCCGGCGAGCGGCACCTGTATCGCGTGCCGGTCGCGGGCGGCGCGCCGACCCGCATCACGAAGGAGACGGGTGCGCACCTGGGCCAGCTCTCGCCCGACGGCCAGACGCTGGGCGAGGTCTTCTCGAACGGCCGCACGCCGCCCGAGGTCTACCTCTCGCCCGCCACCGGCGGGCTCGGCCGGCGGGTCACGGTGTCGCCCCGTCCCGCCTTCCGCGCGCAGGCGTGGCAGGACCCGCCGGTCATCACGTTCAAGGCCCGCGACGGCGTGGACGTGCCCGCGCGGCTGTTCACCCCCGAGTCGGTGGGTGCTTTGCGCGATCCCCGGAAGCCGGGCGTCGTGTTCGTCCACGGCGCGGGCTGGCTCCAGAACGCGCACCGCTTCTGGTCCAACTACTACCGCGAGTACTTCTTCCATCACCTGCTCGCGTCGCGGGGGTACGTCGTGATCGACGTGGACTACCGCGGCAGCGCCGGCTACGGGCGCGACTGGCGCACGGCGGTCGCGGGCTTCATGGGCGGCAAGGACCTCGAGGACGTGGTGGACGCCGCGAAATACCTGGTCGAGAAGGAGGGCGTCGACGCGAAGCGCGTCGGCGTCTACGGCGGCAGCTACGGCGGGTTCATCACCCTGATGGCGATGTTCACGACGCCCGACGTGTTCGCGGCCGGCGCGGCGCTGCGGCCCGTGACCGACTGGGCGCACTACAACCACCCCTACACCTCGAACATCCTGGGCACGCCGCCCAGGGACGTCGAGGCCTATCGCAAGAGCTCGCCCATCTACTTCGCGGAGGGGCTCAAGGGCGCGCTGCTGATCTGCCACGGCATGGTGGACACCAACGTGCACTTCCAGGACTCGGTGCGGCTGGCGCAGCGGCTGATCGAGCTGCGCAAGGAGAACTGGGAGCTCGCCGTGTACCCCGTCGAGAACCACGGCTTCGAGGAGGCGACGAGCTGGGCCGACGAGTACAAGCGCATCCTGGCCCTGTTCGAGAAGACCCTGCGCGGGGCCGGCCCTCAGTCGTAGTGCTTGACCTGCGACCACAGCTGCGCCACCGGCGTGCGCAGCCGGCGGGCGATCCAGACGGGACGGCCGTTTTCGTACGGCATGCAGCGTCCGCAGGCGGTGGTGCCGGCCCGATCGACCTGCTCGAAGAGGCCGCGTAGCCGCTCCTCGCGTCCGCCGACCACGATCAGCACGCGGCCGTCCCAGCCGCGCGGGCCCCAGAGCCAGTAGTTGTTGTGCCCGCTGATGGCCGGCGGCAGGCCCTGCCGCCGGCCCACGAGGTCGACCGCGCCCGCGACACCGTAGTCGGGCGCGAACACGCGCGCGGCCGCGGCCTCGTCGGGAGCGAGCGTCGCGTGCGCCTCCGCGACCGTGGCCACGATCGAGTCCCAGCCGTGCATGTCGGCGTAGAACTGCCCCAGCTCGCCCAGCTCCTTGCGCTCCTCGGTCGAGGGCGCCTCGCCCAGCGCCCGCGCGTAGCGGACGTAGGTGTCGACCGGCAGCACGGGGAGCGCCAGCGGCGCGATGGCGGCGCCCGTCGCGAGCAGCAGTCCGACGTACGCCGGGCGCAGCCACGCGACCCGCGTGCGTGAGAGCACCTGCTCGGCAGCGACGCCGCCGGCGGCGAAGAGCCACGTGTACGCCGGCGCCAGGTAACCCGCGCGACTGCTCCCCCCCGCCATCAGGATCAGCGCGACCGTGACGTAGGTCCACGCCAGCACGCGTCCCTCGCGCCCCCCGCGTCCGGCGAAGAGCCACACCAGCCCACCCAGCCAGAGCGGCAGCGTGAAGGGCAGCATCATGTCGACCTGGCCGCGCCAGAACGCGAACGGTGCGACCGCCACCATCTTCTCCGTCGTCGCGTTGCGGATGAACTCGCGCGTGGGCCAGCCGTTCGCGATCTCCCAGAGCACGTAGGGCGCGAACAGCGCCGCCGCGACGAGCCCGGCCAGCCAGGGCCCCGGCGTGCGCAGCGATCGGCGAAGGGGCGTGGCCAGCAGGCCGACCAGGAGCCCCGCGCCCAGCCAGAGCACGCTGATCTTGTTGAGGAGGCCCAGGCCGAGGCCGACCCCCAGCGCGCACCAGCGCCCGGTCGTCTCCCTCTCCGCCACGCGGGACAGGAGGAACGCGGCCAGCGCCCAGAAGGCGATGTCGAACGCGTTCATCGAGTAGAAGTGGTCGAGCGCCAGGTATTCCGGCGCGACCAGCGCCGCCGTCATGGCGAGCGCCATGGCCCCTCGTCCGCCGCCGAACCGGCGCGCCATCAGGCCGACCAGCGCCACCGTGCCCGCGCCCAGCAGGGCCGGCACCAGCCGGATCGCGAGGCGCGAGTCGCCCAGCACCGCGCGCACCGCCGCCAGCACGAACACGCTCAGCGGCGGGTGGTCCACGTAGCCCGCCGCGAGATGGTCCGCGCAGGCCAGGTAGTAGAGCTCGTCGCGGAAGTACCCGTACCCCGGGCTGGTCGCCAGGTGGAGCGCCAGCTTCGACAGGGCGAACAGGGCCACCAGCGCGCGATGGGACATCGGAGGCGGTAATCTAGCACCCATGATCCCCTTGCCTTTGCCCTTCCTCTGGCTGGTCCTGGCGCCCGCGCCCCAGGCGACGCCCAGCTTCCCGACCGAGGTCGAGGTCATCACGGTCGACGCGGTCGTGGTGGACAAGAACGACCGCCCGGTCACCGGCCTCACGCGCGACGAGTTCCGGGTGCTCGAGGACGGCAAGCCGCGCGAGATCGTGAGCTTCGAGGAGTACGCGCGGGGCGAGACGCCGATCGAGGAGGAGGAGGCGGTGCCTCCGCCGGTCGCGACCAACGCGCGCGGCACCGAGCTGCGCGGACGCGCGTTCGCGCTGCTGCTCGACGACGTGTTCACGCCGCTGCACGGCTCGGAAGAGGTGCGCCGGGGGGCCGAGGCGTTCCTGCGCAGCTCCGTGGGCCCTGGCGACGAGGTCACGATCTCGACCACCAGCGGGAACGCGTACTGGAGCGCGGGTCTGCCCGAGGGTCTCGAGGACCTGCTGGCCGTGGCCGCCCGCTTCAAGGGCCGCGACACGCAGGGCCGCTACGGCACGCAGGAGTACGGGGAGTTCCGCACCGACCTCTCGGGCACCGACGCCGCGTCGATCGAGAGGGCGCGCAACAGCATGTTCGAGATGAAGCGCATGACCGAGCTGCAGGCCTACGAGATCGTGAACGGCCGGCGGAACGGCGACCGGCAGATCGCGTTCGAGATCGACCACATCCGCAAGCAGCGGATGAAGATCACGCTGGCCGCGGTGCGGCGGCAGCTGGACGCGCTCGCGACCGTGCGCGGGCGCAAGTCCCTCATCCTGATGAGCCCCGGCTTCCTGCGGGACGACACGCCGGACATCCGCGAGACGGCCGCGGCCTCGCGTCGTGCGAACACCGCCCTCTACTTCGTCGACGTCCGCGGCCTGGCCGGCCAGAACATCTTCGACGCGTCGCAGAGGGTCGAGGGCGGACCGTCGTTCCAGGCCCTGACGGGCGAGGAGGCCGAGCGCAACCTGGTCACCGCGGGGACGCAGTCGCTGGCGCAGGACACGGGCGGCTTCAGCATCCGCAACGTGAACGACTTCGCGAACGCCACCGCGCGCATCGCGGCCGAGTCGCGCTCGTACTACCTGCTCGGCATCCATCCCGCCGAGGGCAAGGGCCCGCGCGACTGGCGGAAGCTGACGGTCGAGGTCACGCGCCCGGGGCTCACGGTGAGGTCGCGCCGCGGGTACTCGCTGCGCGACGCGCCGCCGCCGGAGGAGGACGCGAAGGGCAAGGACAAGGACAAGGCGCCCGCGCCCACGCGCAAGGCGCTCGACCCGGCCGTCGCGGGCGCGCTCGACGCGGCCCACGCCGTCTCCGGCATCCCGCTGCGCGCCATGGCCTACGTCATGGAGCCGGCGCCCCAGGACATGACGCGCGTGCTGGTCGCGGCCGAGTTCGACCCCAGGGACCTCGGCCGCGGGGGGGCGTCGGCGAAGCTCGGCTTCAGCGTCAACATCACGCACCGCGACACCGGGCGCGCGTTCGAGTCGAACGAGAGGGTCGAGGTGAGGCGGGGCGACGGGGCGCCCGAGGGCTGGCGGTCCGTGGCCCGTGAGTTCATGCTGCCCGCCGGAGTGGCCAGTGCCCGCGTGGTCGTGCACGACCCGGCCACGGGCGCGCTCGGCGCGGTGACGCAGCGCATCGAGGTGCCGGCCGCGTCCGTCTTCCGCGTCTCGACGCCCATCCTCAGCGACCAGGTCGACCCGTCCGGCCAGAAGCCGCAGGCCGCCGTGGCCGTGCACCGCGAGTTCGTCGCCAGCGGGCAGCTCTTCTGCCAGTTCGAGGTCCTGGGCGCCGCTCGCGGGCCTCAGGGGCCGCGCGTGTCCTCGGGCCTGCTCCTGCGCGCGGCCGACGGCACGATCGTCCGCAAGGGCGAGCTGACGCCGATCGCCGCCGACCCGGACGGGCGCGTGGTGCGGCTCATCGGCATGGGCCTGGAGGGGATGAAGGAGGGGAGCTACGACCTCGTCCTCGACGTGCGCGACGAGGTGAGCGGCCAGCAGGTCCAGCGCAGCGAGCCGTTCACGCTCGTCCCGCCGTCCTGAAGCGTCAGGCTCTCTGCGCTCGTTGTGCCTTCGCGGCCGACGCTGCCACCTGGCGCGCCCGGGCGGTCTTGACCGGCGCTTCCCAGGCGGGCAGCGCCGTGCGCACGCCGCTGCGGGGCGCGACGCGCGCGAACAGCAGGCGGTTGACGATCCAGTCGTCGAGCAGCCGCGCCGCCACGCCGCTGCCGGTCGCGCGCAGGTGGCGGACGATCGCCTCGCGCAGCCAGGACTCCTCGTCGCGGTCGAGCGCGTCCACCTCGACCAGCTCCGGGTTCACCTGGCCGGCCAGGACGCCCTCGGCGTCGAGCGCGAAGGCGCGTCCCCCCGACATGCCGGCCCCGAAGTTGCGGCCCAC
>JAICEW010000024.1 GCA_025923995.1 Vicinamibacteria bacterium
GCGAGGCCTTGCGCCAGCAGCGCGGTTCGGTCCCCCAGGTTGGATCCCAGGCCGATGAACACCTCGGGGGCATCGCTCATTCGAAGGGTCGAGCTTACCGGACGCGCGTCCCGCGCCGCAATGAGGCCCGAGACGACGGCCACCGCGGCCGGGTCCAACCGTACCGCGCGGCCGGCCGCAATGCGTCTCCCGCGCGCGCACGGGCGCGAGCCAGCAGGTGGGCGCAGCGTTTGTGCGAACGGCTCCGAGCCGTTACCCTATGCGTTCCTCCAGGCCCTCCTGGGCCCTCCAAGTGCAGCGATGATCTGTCCTGCCTGCAGCCTAGACAACGTGCTCGAGGCGGAGGAGTGCTTCGGCTGCGGCAAGGCCCTGTTCGCGCTCACCCAGGGCCGGGTCCTCGCGGACCGCTACGAGATCCGCAAGCCGCTCGGCCAGGGCGGCATGGGCAAGGTGTACGAGGCCTGGGACCGCGTGCTGGACGACCGCGTGGCGGTCAAGGTGCTGCGCCCGCAGTTCGCGCGCGAGCCGGAGATGGCGCGCCGCTTCCTGCTGGAGATCCGGCTGGCCCGCCGCATCACGCACCCGAACGTGTGCCGCCTGCACGAGTACGGAGAGTGCTCCGGCATCCGCTACCTGTGCATGGAGCTGGTGGACGGGGTGAACCTGAAGGACGTGCTCCGCGCGCGCCCGCTGTCCGCGGCGGAGGCGTGCGACATCGCGATCGGGTCGGCCCTGGGCCTGGAAGCGGTGCACGCGCAGGGCGTCATCCATCGCGACTTCAAGACGGCGAACATCATGGTCGACACGCGCGGACAGGTGAAGGTGATGGACTTCGGCATCGCCAAGGAGGTGGGCGTCGACACCACCGGGGTGAGCCTGGCCGGCCACGTGCTCGGCACGCCGGAGTACATGAGCCCCGAGCACGTGCAGGGCGGCCCGGTCGACTACCGCAGCGACCTCTACGCGCTCGGCTGCGTGATCTTCGAGATCTTCGCGGGGCGTCCTCTCTTCCAGGGCACGAGCCCGATCGACACGCTGCGCCGCCATCTCAACGAGCCGGCCCCGCTCTCGAACGAGCGCGGTCCGCTGGTGCCCGAGCCGCTGGTGCCCGTGCTGGCCCGCTGCCTGGCCAAGCGGCCGGACGACCGCTACCCGGGCGTGACGGAGCTGCTGGCGGAGCTGCGCCTCGCGCGCGAGTCGATCGCGCCCTCCTCGGAGGGCGACGACAGCCCGTTGTCGGACCTCCTGCGAGTGCCACCGGCCCCCGCTCCCGCGGTCGAGCCGGTGGCGCCGCAGCGCACGCGCTCGTGGCCCCGAGCCGCTTCGCCGGCGAAGCCGTCCCTCCTCGGCGCTCGCGGTCTGGCTGCCGTCGCGGTGCCGGCCCTGATCGGCGTCGGCGCGCTGGCCTGGTGGCGGGGCGCGCCCTCGATCGAGGCGCCCCCGCTCGTCACCGTCGCCACCATGCCGGAGCCGACGACGGTCGCCACGCCGCCACCATCACCTCCGACGTCGGTCGCGAGCGCGGCGGGGACGAGCGTGCCTTCGACGCTCCGCGCGGAGCCGACGCGCCGCGCGGCGCGCACGGAGTCCACGCAGTCGCCGCCGGTGACGCTGGCGGCGGCGGTGATCGAGCCACCCGTGCAGCCTCGTGACGGCCCCGCGACGCCCGCGCCCTCGGTCGCGCCCCCGCCCACCACGCTCGCGGAGGCGTACGGCGTGCTCGACCTGGTGGTCCTGCCGGCTTCCGAAGTGAGTGTGGACGGCAAGGCGTACGGGATCGTGTCCTCACAGAAGATCCGGCTTTCTCCCGGCAAGCGCGCGCTGCGCATCGAGAACCCGGGCTTCAAACCCTACGATCGCGTGATCGACCTCCCCGAAGGAGCGGCCCTGCCCGTCTTCATCGATCTCTCGCAGAAAGGTGTGCCCAAGACGCCATGAGAACGCTGATCGCGATCCTGTTGTCGGTCACGACCACGCTGCACGCGGCGGAGGCACCCGGAACCGCCCTCGCGGAGGGCAAGGCGCTGATGACCAAGGGCGACTTCCAGGGAGCGGTGCTGAAGCTCGACGAGGCCGCGCGCGGGCTGGCCACGGACAAGACACGCAGCCGCGATCTGGCCGACGCGTACCTGCTGCTCGGCATCTCCTACGTGCAGCTGGACCAGGAGCCGAACGCGAAGGCGAAGTTCCGCGAGGTGCTGAAGCGGGAGCCGCAGCGGGCGCTGTCGCCGACCGAATACTCCGCGCAGGTCATCCGCGTCTTCGAGGTGGCCCGGCAGGAGCTGTACCCGAAGAAGAAGAACCGCTTCCTTCCGATCCTGCTGATCGCCGGCGGCGGGACGGCGGCCGCGGGCGTCGCCATCGCGGCCAGCAGCGGCGGCGATTCGCCGAGCACCGTGGCCGGCGCCACGACCACGCCCACGACCCAGGCGACCGGCGGCGGCAGCAGCACCACCACGACCACCACCCTGCCCGACGACCCGGGTCGCGCCACTCCGACGCCGACGACGTTGCCCGGAGCCCCCACGCCGACCCCCACGCCGGTGGGGCCGACGCCGACGCCCACTCCGACACCGACGCCGGGGCCCACACCCACACCGACGCCGAGCCCTACGCCGACCCCGACGCCGACCCCCACGCCTACGCCTCCCGCCTGCTCGTACACGCTCTCGCCGCCCACGATGCAGTTCAACCTGCTCGGCACCACCGTCACCGGCCCCGCCACCTGCTCGATCAGCACGCAGGCCGGCTGCCAGTGGACGGCGCAGAAGGACGCGACCTGGATCACGTTCGCGAGCGGGACGACCGGCTCGGGCAGCGGCGCGGTGCAGTACGACGTCGCCGCGCTCTCGCTCGGCACCAGGACCGGCCGCATCACGATCGCGCAGGCGCCCAGCCAGGAGTGCGTCGTCGTCCAGGGGCTCCTGAAGACCGAGACGAGCACCGGCCCGGGCTGGGAGAGCACGCTCGACGTCGAGGGCGGCCGCGGACAGGTCGTCGTCGACGGCCAGAACGTCCGCTACCAGGAGCGCGGCCGCGAGGAGGCCCGCATCGGGGAGCGGCCGGGCCCCAGGCACGTGGTCGCGCAGCTGGTGAGCGGCAAGGGCCGGGCCGGCACCTGGAGCTTCCGCCTCACCGCCGCCGTGCCCGGGTCGTTGCGGCCGATCGCCGGCGACGTGCTCCAGGTGACGCCGGACCAGATCACGTTCCGCCTGGGCGGGCAGCCCGGCGAGAGGATCGTCTTCACTTTCCAGGCCGCCCCCTGACGGCCGGCGCCCACGCGCGGGCTTGACACGCGCGCGCGGACGCGGCCATACTGAATGGCGGTTCATTCATCGAAATGCCACGGCGGCGCACGGACGACAAACGGCAGCGCATCCTGCAGGCGGCGGTGAAGGTCTTCGCACGCAAGGGCTACCACGGCGCGCGGGTGTCCGAGATCGCGCGCAAGGCCGACGTCGCGGACGGGACCATCTACCTCTACTTCCGCAACAAGGAGGACATCCTCGTCTCGCTGTTCGACGAGGTGATGGCCGAGCACCTGGAGGACAAGAAGGCCCAGCTGGCGTCCCTGCGCGACGCGCCCTCGCGCCTGCTGGCCATCGCCGAGACGCACCTGCGCCTGCTGGGCGGCAACCGCGACCTGGCCGTCGTGTTCCAGGTGGAGCTGCGCCAGTCCGTGCACTTCCTGGAGCGCTTCACCGCCTCCTGGCTGCACGACTACTTCGCGCTGCTCACCCAGGTGATCGAGGACGGCCAGCGCGAAGGGAGCCTGCGCCCCGACCTGCCGGTCAAGGTCGTGACCAAGGCCTTCTTCGGCGCGCTCGACGAGATGGTCACGTCCTGGATCGTCGGACGGAAGGACTATGATGTGGCCCACCTGGCGGGCCCCGTCGTCGACCTCTTCCTGCGGGGCGCCGCCGTGAGCGGCCACGCGAGCGTGCCGCGGCCGGCCCTGGCCGCGGTCGCCGCGCCCCGGCGGGGAGGCAAGTGATGGAGATCCGGACCCTCTGCGACGTCTTCTACCACGCGGTCGGCTTCGGCAAGCCCGACCACCTCAAGTACAAGCAGGACGGCGTCTGGCGCGACATCAGCTCGGACGAGCTCAGGCGCGCGGTCGAGGAGTTCTCGATGGGCCTGCGCTCGCTGGGCATCGAGAAGGGGGACCGCGTCGCCATCCTGTCCGAGAACCGGCCCGAGTGGGCGTTCACGGACCTGGCCTGCCTCACCGCGGGCCTGGTGGACGCGCCCATCTACGCCACCCTCACGCCCGCCCAGGTGCTCTACATCCTGAACGACAGCGAGGCCAGGGCGGTGGTCGTGTCCTCGCCGCACCAGGTGCGCAAGGTGCAGGAAGTCCGCGCGCAGGCGAAGCACCTCCAGCACGTGATCCTGGTGGAGGACGTGCCGGCCGATCTCAAGGCGGGCACCACCACCTTCGCGGACGTGCGGGCCCGCGGGCGCGAGGCGCTCGCGAAGGATCCCGACGCGGTGAAGAAGCGCGCGGCCGAGGTCCAGCCGGGCGACCTGGCCACGCTCATCTACACCTCGGGCACGACCGGCGATCCCAAGGGCGTGATGCTCACCCACTCGAACCTCGTCTCCAACACTCTGGGCAGCGGCCTGGTCACGGACACCCTGGGCCCGCAGGACGTGGCCCTGTCGTTCCTGCCGCTGTGCCACGTGTTCGAGCGGATGTCGGGCCACTACCTGATGCTGCTCAAGGGCTGCACCATCGCCTACGCCGAGAGCGTCGAGCAGGTGCCCGCGAACATGGCCGAGGTGAAGCCCACCGTGATGTCCTCGGTGCCGCGCCTGTACGAGAAGATGTTCGCGCGGGTCCACGAGAAGGTCGCCGGCGACCCGCCGCTGCGCCAGAAGATCTTCCGCTGGGCGGTGGGTGTCGGCCGCGAGAACTTCCGCCACTTCGTGGACCGTACGAAGCCCGGCCTGGGCCTGCGCGTCAAGGCCGCGCTCGCCGACAAGCTCGTCTTCTCCAAGATCAAGGAGCGCACGGGCGGGCGCCTGCGCCTGTTCGTCTCCGGCGGCGCGCCGCTGGCGCGCGAGATCGCGGAGTTCTTCGGCGCGGCCGGCCTGCTCATCCTGGAGGGCTACGGCCTCACCGAGACCAGCCCCGTCATCACGGTCAACCGGCCCGATGCCTTGAAGCCGGGCAGCGTGGGCCTGCCCATCAAGGACGTCGAGGTCCGGATCGCGCCCGACGGCGAGATCCTGACGCGCGGGCCCCACGTGATGAAGGGCTACTTCAAGAAACCGGAGGCCACGGCCGAGGCCATCGACCCCGAGGGGTGGTTCCACACGGGGGACATCGGCATGGTCGACGAGCGCGGCTTCCTGACCATCACCGACCGCAAGAAGGACCTCATCGTGACCTCGGGCGGCAAGAACATCGCGCCCCAGCCCATCGAGAACGTCCTCAAGTCGAACACGCTCATCGCCGAGATCGTGATGATCGGCAACAAGCGCAACTTCCCGGCCGCGCTCATCGTGCCCAACTTCGAGAACCTCGAGAAGTGGGCGAAGGAGAAGGGCGTCGCCTACGGCTCGAGGGACGAGCTCATCCGCAAGCGCGAGGTGGAGGACCTCTACGAGCAGACGGTCAAGGACCTGACCGGGCACCTGGCGCAGTACGAGCGCATCAAGAAGCTGGCGCTGCTGCCGCGCGAGTTCACGCTGGAGGCGGGGGAGCTGACCCCGACGCTCAAGGTGAAGCGGCGGGTGGTGGAGCAGAAGTACAAGGACGTCATCGACCGGATGTACGAGGGCGCGGCCGCCTGATCCTCGGCTCGTAGCCGGAGCGAGGCACTCGGGACCGCCGCCCCCCACCCTGGGGGAGATCGTGAAGAGCGACATCAAGAAGGCGGTGGTCCTGGGCGGCGGCACCATGGGCGCGCAGGTGGCGGCGCACCTGGTGGGGCAGGGGATCGAGGTCACCCTGCTCGACATCGTGGCGAAGGAAGGGGACCGCTCGGCCGTCGCCAAGAAGGCGGTCGAGAACCTCAAGCGGCTGAAGCCCTCGCCGCTCCACCTGCCGGAGCACGCGGCGCTCATCCGGACCGGCAACTTCGACGACGACTGGGGAGCGCTCAAGGACGCGGACTGGGTCTTCGAGGCCGTGGTCGAGGACCTGGAGATCAAGCGCCAGCTCTTCGCGCGGGTGGCGTCGGCGGTCAAGAAGACGGCGATCGTGGCCACCAACACCTCCGGCCTCGGGATCGACGCCATGTCGTCGCACCTGCCGGAGGACTTCCGCCGCCGCTTCCTCGGCACGCACTTCTTCAACCCGCCCCGCTACCTCAAGCTGCTGGAGACGATCCCGGGAAAGCACACGGCGACCGAGGTGCTGGCGGCCATGGAGCGCTTCGCCGACGAGGTGATGGGCAAGGCGGTCGTGCGCTGCAAGGACACGCCCAACTTCATCGGCAACCGCATCGGCTCCTTCGGCATGGGCAGCGTGCTCAAGGAGATGATCGACCTGGACCTGACGGTCGAGGACGTGGACACGCTCACCGGCCCCGCCATCGGCCGCGCGCGCAGCGCCACCTTCCGCACGGCGGACATCGCGGGCGTCGACGTCTGCGTGAAGGTGTCGCAGAACCTCTACGACGCGGTGCCGAACGACCCCTTCCGCGACGTCTTCAAGGTCCCCGACTTCATGAAGGCGATGGTGGAGCGCGGCCTGCTGGGCCAGAAGGCGGGCGCGGGCTTCTACAAGAAGGAAAAGGACGACATCCGCACCCTGGACTGGAAGACGCTCGAGTACCGGGAGCGCCGGAAGGCGAAGTTCCCGTCGCTGGAGGCCGCGCAGAACGTGAGCGACCTGGGGGCGCGCCTCAACCAGGTCTTCGCCGGCAAGGACAAGGGCGCCCAGTTCCTCTGGCGCGTCCTGTCGGGCACCAGCCTCTACGCGGCGGGCCTGGTCCCCGAGATCTCGGACGACGTGATCTCGATCGATCGCGCCATGGAGTGGGGGTACGGCTGGGGCAGCGGGCCCTTCCGGCTGCTCGACATGCTGGGCGTCGCGTCCGTCGCGGAGCGGGCCCGGGCCGAGGGCCGCGCGGTGCCCCCGCTGGTCGAGCAGCTGCTCGCCTCGGGCCGCAAGCGCTTCTACGAGACCGAGGGGAGCCGCACCACCGTGTTCGGTCCCGGCGGCGTCTCCCCGGTCGCGGACCGCCCGGGCGTCATCGAGGTCGCCGTACAGAAGTCGCGCGTGGCCCCGGTCAAGAAGAACGCGGGGGCGAGCCTGGTCGACCTGGGCGACGGCGTGGGGCTGGTCGAGTTCCACTCCAAGATGAACACGCTGGGCCAGGACACGTTCTCCGTCCTCTCCTTCGCGGCGAAGGAGGGCAAGGCGCACTTCGACGCGCTGGTGGTCGGCAACCAGGCCGAGCAGTTCACGGTGGGCGCCAACCTCATGCTGGCGCTGCTGGCGGTCCAGGGGGAGGAGTGGGACGAGATCGACCTCTCCATCCGCCAGTTCCAGAACGCCAACATGGCGCTCAAGTACTCGGACCTGCCGGTGGTGGTGGCGCCCTTCGGGATGGCGCTGGGCGGCGGCTGCGAGATCAGCCTGCACGGGACGCGCATCCGCTTCTCGGCCGAGACCTACATGGGCCTGGTCGAGGCCGGCGTCGGGCTGCTGCCGGGCGGCGGCGGCTGCAAGGAGATGGCGCTGCGCGCGCACGACCGCTGCGCGGGCGTGCCGGAGGCGGACGCCTTCGCCTTCGTGAAGCGCGCCTTCGACCTCATCGGCTTCGCGCGCGTCTCCACCTCGGGCGCGGAGGCGCTTCGCATGTTCGGCACGCCGGCCGACACCCTCTCGCCCCATCCGGACCGGCTGATCGCCGACGCCAAGCAGGTTGCGCTGGGCCTGGCCCGCGCGGGGCACCGGCCGGGCCGGCCGCGCACGGACGTGCCGGTGCTGGGGCGGCCGGCCATCGCCACCTTCAAGGCCGGCGTCCACAACGCGCTGCGCGGCGGCCACATCAGCGAGCACGACGCCCTGGTGGCGACCAGGATCGCGACCGTGCTGTGCGGCGGAGATCGCGCGCCCGGCGTGGCCAGCGAGCAGCACTACCTGGACCTGGAGCGCGAGGCGTTCCTGTCGCTGCTGGGCACGCCCAAGACGCTGGCGCGCATCCAGCACACGCTCAAGGAAGGCAAGCCGCTCCGGAACTAGGCATGGGGACGAACGCGCGGAGAGTGAGTCATGCGTGAAGCAGTGATCGTGTCCGCGGTGCGGACGGCGGTGGGCAAGGCGGGGCGGGGGACGCTGCGGGAGACGCGGCCCGACGACATGGCGGCCGAGGCCATCAAGGGCGCGCTCGCGCGCGTGCCGGGCGTCGAGCCCGCGATGGTGGACGACGTGATCCTGGGCTGCGCCATGCCCGAGGCCGAGCAGGGTGGCAACGTGGCCCGCATCGCGAGCCTGCTGGCGGGCGTCCCCCACACCGCGTCGGCCATGACCATCAACCGCTTCTGCTCGTCCGGGCTGCAGGCGATCGCGCTGGGGGCGGACGCGGTCGCGTCGGGCCGGGCGCAGGTGGTGGTGGCCGGCGGCACCGAGTCCATGAGCCTCATCCCGATGGGCGGACACAAGATCTCCCCCAACCCCACGCTCATGGACGTGTATCCCGACAGCTACCTGGGCATGGGCCTCACGGCGGAGGCGGTCGCGAAGAAGTACGGCATCGACCGCGAGCAGTCGGACGCGTTTTCGCTGGCATCGCACCAGAAGGCGCTGGCGGCCATCGCGGCCGGGAAGTTCAAGGACGAGGTGGTGCCGCTCACGGTCACGGTGCCCAACGGCGACGGCAAGCCCAGGACGGTCGTGTTCGACACCGACGAGGGACCCCGGGCGGACACGAGCCCCGCGGGGCTCGCGAAGCTGCGGCCCGCGTTCGCCGCCGGCGGGCTGGTCACGGCCGGCAACTCGTCGCAGACCTCCGACGGCGCGGCCGCCACGGTCGTGAGGTCGGCCGAGCGGGCGAAGACGCTGGGCCTCAAGCCGCTCGCCCGGTTCGTGACCTACGCGGTGGCGGGCGTGCCGCCCGAGATCATGGGCATCGGGCCGGTGGAGGCGATCCCCAAGGCGCTCAAGCAGGCCGGGCTCAAGCTCGAGGACATCGACCTGATCGAGCTGAACGAGGCGTTCGCCTGCCAGGCGCTGGCCGTCATCAAGGCGGCGGGGCTCGATCCGGCCAGGGTCAACGTGAACGGCGGCGCGGTGGCGCTGGGCCATCCCCTGGGCTGCACCGGGGCCAAGCTGACGGCGCAGATCCTGGCCGAGATGGAGAGGCGGAAGGCCCGCTACGGGCTGGTGACGATGTGCGTGGGCGGCGGCATGGGCGCCGCCGGAATTCTGGAAAGGATCTGACGCGATGGCGACCGAGACCAAGGCCCCGGCGGCGACGCTCCGAGGGGGCAGCTTCCTGATCGAGGACCACTCGCCCGCGGACGTGTTCACGCCCGGCGACTTCACCGAAGAGCAGCGGATGATCGGCGAGACCGCGGACGCGCTCATGGAGAACGAGATGCTGCCGCGGCTGCCGGAGATCCTGGCCCTCAAGTACGAGGCCACGCGGGAGCTGCTCAAGAAGGCGGGCGAGCTGGGCCTGCTGGGCATCGAGATCCCCGAGGAGTACGGCGGCATGGGCCTGGACAAGGTCTCGGGCTGCATCGCCTCGGAGGCGGCCGCGCGTGACGGCAGCTTCGCCGTCTCCTACATGGGCCACTGCGGCATCGGCTCGCTGCCCATCGTCTACTTCGGCACGCCGGAGCAGAAGCAGAAGTACCTGCCGAAGTTCGTGACCGGCGAGTGGATCAGCTCGTATTCGCTCTCGGAGGCGAGCTCCGCCTCCGACGCCATGAACGCCAAGGCCAAGGCCGTGCTCTCGCCCGACGGCAAGAGCTGGATCATCAACGGCGAGAAGATGTGGCTGACCAACGCCGGCTTCGCGGACGTCTACATCACGTTCGCCAAGGTCGACGGGGAGCACTTCACCGCCTTCATCGTCGACAAGGGCCTGCCCGGCGTGAGCCTGGGCGCCGAGGAGAAGAAGACCGGCATCAAGGGCAGCTCCACGCGCCCGCTCATCCTGCAGGACGCGGTGATCCCGAAGGAGAACCTGCTGGGCGAGATCGGCAAGGGCCACAAGATCGCGTTCAACATCCTCAACGTCGGCCGCTTCAAGCTGGGCGCGGGCGTCACCGGCGGCGCCAAGCTCGCCATCGGCCAGGCCGCGCAGTACGCGAAGTCGCGGACGGCCTTCGGCAAGTCCATCTCCGACTTCGGGCTCATCCGCGAGAAGCTGGCCCAGATGGCGATCCTGGCCTACGTGTCGGACTCCATGGTCTACCGCACCGCCGGCATGATCGACCGCAACCTGGAGGGAGTCGATCTCCACGACGCCGCCGGCGCCTTGAAGCGCATCGAGGAGTACGACGTCGAGTGCTCGATGGTCAAGGTGTGGTGCTCGGAGATGCTGGACTACGTCGTGGACGAGACGGTGCAGATCTTCGGCGGCGCCGGCTACGTCGAGGACTACCCGGCCGAGCGCTTCTGGCGCGACGCCCGCGTGAACCGCATCTTCGAGGGCACCAACGAGATCAACCGGCTGCTGGTGCCCGGCCGCCTCATCCGCCGCGCCATGAAGGGCGAGCTGCCGATCTTCCAGAAGGCGATGGGCCTCATGGAGGAGCTGTCCGCGGGGCCGTCGCTCGCGGACGCGCCCGAGGGCTTCCTGGCCGCCGAGGCGCGCCTGACGGCCGGCGCCAAGAAGGTCGCGCTCATGTGCCTGGGCCTGGCCGTGCAGCGCTTCGGCCAGGAGCTGGAGGAGCAGCAGGAGGTGCTGGGGCTGTTCGCGGACGTGGCCATGGAGACCTACGCGCTGGAGAGCGCGCTCATCCGCACGCAGAAGCGGGCGGAGCGCATGGGCGAGGACGCCAGCCGCCTGCAGGAGGCCGCGGTCTCCTGCTTCGCGCAGGACGCGCTCGACCGCATCGAGTGCGCGGCGCGCCGCCTGCTGGCGGCGGTGGGCGAGGGCGACATGCTCCGCACGTACCTGGCGGCGCTCAAGCGCTTCACGCGGCGCGAGGCGGTGAACACGGTCGCGCTCCGGCGCGAGATCGCCGCGGCCGTGGTCGACAAGGCCGCCTACCCGTTGTCGTGATCTCGCTTCGTTTTCGTTGACAGCTTTTGCGGGCGGGCCGTACCATCGCTGACACGCCCGCGGGGCCGTGAGAGAGCCTCGGCCGCTGCCGGTGGCGTGATCGTGCCAAAGCCGTGCGCTCCCACCCGAATCCCTGAGGAGGTCAGAGACACCATGAACCGCGCATCCATCCGGTGGGCTGCCGCGGCCGCGTCCCTGGCGGCCGCGGTGTGCGCCGCGCCCGCGTCCGAGGCGGCCGGCTTCGCGATCTTCGAGCAGGGGGCCCGGGCCATGGGCTTCGCCGGCGCCGTGACCGCGCAGAGCAAGGACGGCTCCGCCATCTTCCACAACGCGGCCGGCATCGCCTTCCTGAAGGACAAGCAGATCTACTTCGGCGGCACGCTCATCCATCCCAGCGCGAGCTTCACCGGCCAGGAGCCCTTTCCCGGCCCGGGCATCACCGAAAACGGCGACGTCGGGATCCTGATCCCTCCGAACTTCTACTACACGCACCCGTTCAGCGAGCGCGTGGCTTTCGGGATCGGCGTGCACGCGCCCTTCGGGCTGCAGACCAAGTGGGAAGACCCCGACAACTTCTCCGGCCGCTACATCTCCACCCGGGCGGACCTCAAGGGCTTCGCGCTCAACCCCACGGTGGCGTTCAAGCTCGAGGACCGCCTCTCGATCGGCGTGGGCCTGGACGTGCGCTTCGCGAAGATCGCCCTCGACCGCCGCGTGCCCGTGGTCAACCCGTTCTCGCAGCGCGTGGTGGACGGGGCCGAGGTGAACCTCGAGAGCGACATGAACACCGGGTTCGGGTTCAACGTCGGGATCATGGCCAAGCCCAGCGAATCGCTCAGCGTCGGGCTCAGCTACCGGCACAAGGTCAACGTGGACTTCAGCGGCACCGCCAACTTCGAGCCCATCGCGACCGGCAGCCCGGAGCTCGACGTGCGCGTGCGCGCGCTGCTGCCGGCCGGCGCGACCCCGGTCGAGACGGCGATCGAGTTCCCCGGCTTCGCGTCGTTCGGGTTCGCCAAGAGCTTCGGCGACTGGACGTTCGAGGCCGACGTGAACTGGTACCAGTGGTCGACGTTCGACGAGCTCACGCTCACGTTCCCGTCCGAGCCGCGTCTCGACGAGACGATCGAGGAGGAGTACTCGAGCTCGTTCCAGTACCGCTTCGGCATCGAGCGCGTCCTGAACGAGGCCTGGGAGGTGCGCGGCGGGTACTTCTTCGACGAGACCCCGTCGCCGCCCGCGTCCATGTCGCCGTTGCTGCCCGACGCCAACCGCCACGGCTTCTGCCTGGGCGGGTCCTGGGTCTCCGGACGCTTCCGGCTCGACTCGGCGTTCTGGTACGTGCTCGCCTCCGAGCGCTCCACCGGCGGCGCCAACCGCGACCGCTACGACGGCACGTACAAGAGCCACGCGCTCACGCTCGGCATCTCGCTGGGCTACGCGTTCTGACGCCCGTGAGGAGCATCGCCATGCGTGACCTGTTCGCTTCGACCGCCGCCACCCTGCTCCTGGCCGCGCCCGCGCTCGCGCAGGGCACGGCGCCCGCCGCTCCCAGCTTCGCCAGCTTCTTCGTGGTGGGCGACAGCCTGGCCTCGGGCTTCGTCTCGGGCGCCCTGGTCTCGACCCACCAGGTCAACTCGGTGCCGGCGCACATCGCCAGGGGCGCCGCCGTCACCGACTTCCAGCAGCCCACCGTCAGCGAGCCCGGCATCCCCGTCGAGCTGGCGCTGCAGTCGCTCAACCCCGCGCCCATCATCGGGCCCAAGGCCTCGGCGACGGGCGGTCCCACCAACCTGGGGCTGCCGCGCGCCTACAACAACATGGCGGTGCCGGGCGCGACGCTGATCGACGCGCTCACGCGCACCACAGACAACGGCGGCCTGCACGACATGATCCTGCGCGGCCGCGGCACGCAGGTGGCGCAGGTGGTGGGGGCCCGGCCCAGCACGGTGCTGGTCTGGATCGGCAACAACGACGTGCTGGGCGCGGCCGTGCGCGGCCGGGCCATCGACAACGTCACGCTCACGCCGGCCGCCACCTTCCGCCAGGCGTACCAGCAGCTGATCACCACGCTCGCCAACACCGGCGCGCGCATCTTCGCCGCCAACCTGCCGGACGTCACCAGCATCCCGTTCGTGACCACCATCCCCCCCGTGGTGGTGAACCCCTCCACCGGCCAGCCCGTGCTCTCGAACGGCCAGCCGATCCCGCTCATCGGCCCCAACGGACCCTTGCCCACCGGCAGCCTGGTGACGCTCGCGGCCTCCTCGCTGCTGGCCCAGGGGATCGGCATCCCCACCGCCCTCGGCGGCCGCGGCACGCCGCTGCCCGACGAGGTGGTGCTCGACCCCACCGAGCGCTCGACCATCGTCGACCGCGTCAACGCCAACAACCAGGCCATCCGCGACATCTGCGCCGCCGCCAACGTGCCGGTGCTGGACCAGAACGCGATCCTGCGCCGGCTGGCGACGCAGGGCGAGGTGGTGGGCGGCGTGACCTACACCTCCGCCTTCCTGACGGGCGGCATCTTCAGCTACGACGGGGTGCATCCCACCGACATGGGCTACGCCATCTCGGCCAACGAGTGGATTCGCCTCATGAACGCGAACGGCGCCAGCCTGCCCGAAGTGGACCTGCTGCCCTTTTCCGGCATCAGCGCGCAGGTGACGCGCTCCTCGGTCACGGTTCCCCACACCGCGTGGGAGTTCACGCCCGAGGCCTACGCGGCGCTGCTCGCGGCCTTCCCGCTGCTCGACCGCCCCTAGGCAGGAGGCCACGGCGATGGCGCACGACATCCCGGCGATCCTCGAGACCGTACGGACGTTCGTGCGCGAGCAGCTCTACCCGCTGGAGCCGCGCTTCCTGTCGCAGCCGCTGCGCGAGCTGATGCCGGTGCTCGAGGAGCGCCGGCAGCAGGTGCGCCGGTTGGGGCTGTGGGCCCCGCACATCCCGCGCGAGGAGGGCGGCGCCGGCCTCGCTCTCCCCGCGTTCGCGCGGGTGAGCGAGGAGCTGGGGCGCACGCCGCTGGGCCACTACGTCTTCGGCTGCCAGGCGCCCGACGTCGGCAACATGGAGCTGCTGCTGCGTCACGGCACGCCGGCGCAGCGCGAGCGGTACCTCTCGCCGCTCATCCGCGGGGAGATCCGCAGCTGCTTCGCCATGACCGAGCCGGGCCGCGCCGGCTCCAACCCGGTCTGGCTCGAGACCACCGCCCGGCGGGACGGCGGCCACTACGTCATCCGCGGCCGCAAGTGGTTCGCCTCGGCCGCGGACGGGGCGGCCTTCGCGATCGTGATGGCGGTGACCGACGCGGACGCCAAGCCCCACCGGCGCGCCAGCCAGATCCTGGTGCCGACGGACACGCCCGGGTGGACGCTCGTGCGCAACATCCCGGTGATGGGACACGCGGGCGAGGGCTACTTCAGCCACGGCGAGATCGAGCTGGCGGACTGCCGGGTGCCGGTCGAGAACCGCCTCGGCGAGGAAGGCTCCGGGTTCCAGCTGGCGCAGGAGCGGCTGGGCCCCGGCCGCATCCACCACGCGATGCGCTGGATCGGCGTGGCCGAGCGCGCCCTCGACCTGCACTGTGCCCGCGCGGCCTCGCGCGAGCTGCGGCCGGGAGTGCCGCTGGGCTCGCGCCAGTCGGTGCAGCACGACATCGCGGACAGCCGGGCGGAGATCGACGCCGCCCGCCTGCTGGTCCTGGACACCGCGGAACGCCTGGAGGCCGAGGGCGGCCAGGGCGCGCGCGTGCGCATCTCGCTCATCAAGTTCTACGTGGCCGGCGTGCTCGACCGCGTCCTGGACCGCGCGGTGCAGGCACACGGCGCCCTGGGCCTCACCGACGACACCGTCCTCGGCTCCATGTGGCGACACGAACGGGCGGCCCGCATCTACGACGGCCCCGACGAGGTCCACAAGTCGGTGGTGGCCCGGCAGGTGCTGAAGGGCTACGGCGTCGACGTCGAGGTGTGAGCCGGCGCTCCCTCTCGACGGTCGACCCCGGCGCCGCGCTAGAGGCGGAAGTCGGCCTTCTGCGCGTCGTCGTGGAACATCTTCACCGTGTCGAGCGAGAAGTCGTCCAGGTCCTTGCCGACCAGGCCGAGCTTGGCCAGCACGTCGCTGGTGGCGGTGATCACGTGGCAGCCGATCGCGTCCGCCTGGAAGACGTTCAGGAGCTCGCGCGGGCTGGCCCAGATGAGCTCCTCCTGCGGATACGGCCGCAGCAGCTCGACCGCGCGCGCCATGAGCGGCGCCGGGTCGCGCCCGGTGTCCGCGATGCGGCCGGCGAACACCGAGACGTAGCTGTGCGGCCCGCGGGCCAGGTCCTCCGCCACCGCGCGCACCTGGTCCAGCGTGAACACCGCGGTCACGTTCACGTGCACGCCCTCGCCCGCCAGGCGGCGCACCAGGGGCGACGTGGTCTCCCGGCGGGTGTTGGTGACGGGGATCTTGACGTACACGTTCGGGCCCCAGCTCGCGATCTCGCGCGCCTGGCGCTCCATCTCCGGCAGCTCGTCCGCCAGCACCTCGAACGAGATGGGGCGGTCGGGCACGGCCGCCAGCACCTCGCGCGCGAACGCGCGGTAGTCGACCACACCCGCCTTGCGCATCAGCGTGGGGTTGGTGGTGAAGCCCGCGATGTGGGAGCGTCGCCCCAGCTCGATCATGCTGGCCGCGTCCGCGCCGTCCGCGAAGATCTTCACGCGCAGCGCGGCGACGCTGGGCACCGGCTCGTTCATGTCCTCGTCCTCCTCGCGGTCGTCTCCCAGGATCAGCCCGACCGCTTCCGCCAGGTCGGCCGCCACCCGGTCGGGGCGCGCGTCGCGTCCTCCCGGATCCGGCGTGCCGACCAGGATGGTCGCACATCCGGCGGCGCGGCCCGCGTGCACGTCGGTCCCGCGGTCGCCCACCATGACGCTGCGTGAGAGGTCGACGCCCAGCCGCGCGGCTTCCTCCAGCAGCAGCCCCGGACGCGGCTTGCGACAGGCGCAGCCGTCCGACCCGTCGTGGTAGCAGGCGCGCACCGCGTCCAGCGGCAGCCGTTCGCGCAGCCAGGCGTGCATCTCCTCCACCCGCTCGCGCGATTGCGTGCCGCGCGCCACGTCGGGCTGGTTGGTGACGACGATCAGCAGGTAGCCGGCGTCCTTGAGCCGGCCCAGCGCGTCCGGCACGCCCGGCAGCAGCTCCAGCTCCGAGAGGGCCGACGGGGGCCGGGTCACTCCGTCGCGCAGGAACGTGCGGTTGAGCACGCCGTCGCGGTCCAGGAACACCGCGCGCCTCAGCGGCCCGACTCCCACTTCATCGCGTTCGCCTGCAGCGACGGGTGCGACACCAGCAGGTGCCAGACCACCGCCTGGAAGGCCTCGGTGTGCGGGGTGATCGCGTCCGGGAAGAGCGGGGGCACGATCACGCACGCGTCCGCCACCTGCGCCGTGTACCCGCCCTCGCGGCCCACCACGCCCCCGATGGCGGCCCCCACCTCCCGCGCGTACTCCAGCGCGCGCACCAGCGGCGTGCTGATGCCGCGCACGGCGTCGCCCCCTCCGACCGAGAAGACGAGCACCAGGTCCTCCCGGCGCAGCCGGCTCGCGCGCAGCCAGCCGGTGAAGGCCGAGTCCCAGCCGTCGTCGTTGACGCGCGCGGTGAGCTCCGACACGTTGTCGGTCGGCGCGTAGGCCTCGATGCCGCAGATCTTGCGGAAGTCGTTCACCGCGTGCGACGCGTTGCCGGCGCTGCCGCCGACGCCCAGCACGAACACGCGTCCGCCCCGCTCGCGCACCGCGCACAGCGCCGCCGCCAGCCGCTCGATGGCAGCGACGTCCAGGCGATCCAGGATCTCGCGCGCCTGCGCGAGGTACGTCTCGGTGTGTGTCATGGGACTCCGCCTGTCTCCAGGTAGGCGCGCGTCTCGGCCAGGCCCTCCGGCGAGCCGATCTCGTAGAAGCGGCGCGTGACCTCGAACCCGGCCAGGCGCCCCTGCGCCGAGAGGCCGCGGAACACGTCCGCCAGGTCGGCCGGCGCACCCGGCGGCACGCCGTCGAGCGCCTCCGCGCGCAGCAGCGACACGCCGTAGTCGATGTGGGTCGATGCCGGGGCGGGGGCGGACTTGTCGTAGCGCAGGAGCCGCCCGTCGCGGTACACGACGTTGCTGCGGTCCCAGCGCCCCTCGTTGCGGAAGACGGTCATGAGCGCGAGCGCGTCCGAGCGCGCGAAGGAAGCCAGCACGGCGCGATAGTCGACGAAGGTGTACGAGTCGCCGTAGACCACCCAGAACAGCCCGCCCAGCAACGGCAGCGCGCGCTGGAGCGCGCCGGCCGTGCCCAGCAGCCGCTCTCCGTCCCGTGAGTACGCGAGCTCGAGGCCGAGCGCCCTTCCGTCGCCCAGCCGCTGCTCGATCTGGTCCCCCAGGTGGCCCACGCAGAGAACGACACGGCGGACACCGGCCTGCTCGAACCCGCGCAGCTGGTGCTCGACGAAGGGTCGGCCGGCCACCTCCACCAGCGCCTTGGGCACGGCCTGGGCCAGCTCGCCCAGCCGCGTCGCCCGTCCTCCGCACAGCAGCGCCACCGGCACGCGGGCCACGTCCGGCGCCTCGGCGCTCACTGGATCACGACCTTGGTGCCCTCGAAGTCGAACCGGCAGCGCACCTCGGTCAGGCCCTCCGCCTCCATCGCGCGCCGCAGGCGCGCCGTGTCCTGGGCGTAGAACAGCAGGAACCCGCCGCCGCCGGCTCCGATGAGCTTGCCGCCCACCGCGCCGCTGGCCAGGGCCCGCTCGTACCAGGCGTCGATGCGCGGGCTGCTCATGGCCCGCGAGCGCTGCCGCTTGAGCTGCCAGTGCTCGTTCATGATGCGCGCGAAGCGCAGGAGGTCGCCGGCCTCCAGCGCGTCCCGGCTCTCCAGGCCCAGGCGCTTCTGCTCGTGCAGGTTGTCGATCATCGAGGGGTCGAGGGCGCGGCTGCGCTCGTCCTGCTCGCGCAGGATGTCGGAGGCGGCGCGCGTGTAGCCGGTGAAGAAGAGCAGCAGGTTGGCCTCGAGCTCGTACAGCGTCTGCGCCGGCAGGCGCAGCGGGGTCACGGTGACCCGGCCGTCCGGGGCGAACTCGTACACGGCCAGCCCCCCGCAGGCGGCCACGTACTGGTCCTGCTTGCCGATGGGCTCGCCCAGCCGCTCGATCTCGATGTGGCAGGCCTGCTCCGCCAGCGACGCGGCGTCCACCAGCTGCCTCTGGTGCGTGTGCAGCGCCTTGAGCAACGCGGTGGTGAAGCTGCCGGAGGAGCCCAGGCCGGTGCCGGCCGGGATGTCCGCCATGCTGGTGAGCTCCAGGTAGCGGCCGTCGAGGCCGACCAGCGCCAACGCCTCGCGGATGATCGGGTGCTGCAGCTCCCGCGCCGAGGGGACGCGCTCCAGCTTGGAGTACTTCACGATCAGCTCGTCCACGAACGTGCGGTGGATCGTGATGTAGACGTACTTGTCGATGGCTCCCGCGATCAGGAAGCCGCCGTGGCGGGAGTAGTAGGAGGGCAGGTCGGTGCCGCCCCCACCCAGCGAGATGCGCAACGGGCTTCGCGTGATGATCACGCCGCCCCCTGCCGATAGACCTCGTGCACCACACGGAGCGCGGCCGCGGCGTCGCCCAGCGTGGCGTCGGGCTGCCGGCCGCCGGCGATGCACCCCAGGAAGTGGCGGTACTCCGCGCGCCAGGAGGGGTCCGGCTCCGGGTAGGTCCAGCTGGTGGTGTCGGGCGGACCCATCTCCGGCCGCATCCGGTAGAGCGTGAGCGTCTCCAGCCCGTAGCTGCCGCCCAGGCCGTCGACCTGCAGCTTGCCGGTGCGTCCGAACACCTCGAAGGAGAACAGGTTCTTCCACTCGGTGCAGCTCGCGTGCAGCCAGGCCGTCTGTCCCGACGGCGTCGTGAGCTGGAGGAAGCCGTTGTCCTCCACCGGCATCTCCCAGAAGTACGTGGCCACCCTGCCGCGCACGTCCACGAAGTCGCCGGCGAACCAGCGGGCCAGGTCCACCAGGTGGACGCCCTGGTCGAGCAGCTCCCCTCCGCCCGCGCGCGCCTTGTCCGCGCGCCACTCCCGGTCGTAGCCCAGGCGGCCGCCGTGCCCGTAGCGCGCCCGGAGGTACATGAGCGGCCCGATCGCGCCTTCGCGGAAGAGCTCGTGCGCCCGCTGCAGCGCCGGGTGGAAGCGGTGGTTGAAGCCCACCTGGACCACGACGCCGGCCGCGTCCGCCGCCCGTCGCAGCACGTCCAGCTCCTCCGGCGTGCGGGCGGCCGGCTTCTCCACCAGCACGTGCTTGCCGTGCTGGACCGCGCGGAGGGCGACGGGCGTGAGCGCGTCGTTGATCGCGCACACCAGCACCGCGTCGACGTCGTCGCGTGCGACCGCCGCGCGCCAGTCGTCGGTCGCCACGCTGCCTTCGTGCTGCGCGGCCAGGGCGGCGGCGCGGGCCGGGTCCACGTCGGCGGCCACCACCAGGCGGCTCGGCCCCTCGTCGAGGCAGGCGGCGCGCCGGTCGCCCATGCGCCCGCAGCCGACGATGGCCACGCGCGTCACGAGAGCTCTCCTTCCCGGGGCGTGATCCGGCGCAGGGTGAACGCGTCGCTTCCGCGCAGCGCCTCCGCCCGGCCCTCGAGCGCGGCCCAGTCGTCCCACAGCGCGCTCAGCAGCCGCCCGCTGATGCCGTCGCTGCGCGCGGAAGCGAGGAACACCGCCAGCGCCGCGCCCTTGTCCAGCGGGGCGCCGCCCTCCACCTGCTGCCGGCGCGCCCGCTCCCAGAACCCGGGGCCCACCCGCTCCGGCCCCGCCGCCAGCACCTCGTCGAGCAGGCGCGTGTTGAGCGCCCCGGGCGCGATCGCGTTCACGTCGACGTGGTCCTCGCGCAGCTCCTCCGCGAACGTCTCCGTCAGCCGCACCACGGCCGCCTTGGACGCCGCGTAGGCGCTGATGCGCGGCAGCGCGGCGGTGGCGCCGCCGCCCGAGAGGTTCACGATCTTGCCGTAGCCGCGGCGGCGCAGGTGGGGGATGACGGCCCGGCACATGTGCACGGTGCCCAGCAGGTTCACGCGGATGGCCTGCTCCCACTCGTCGCCCGACACCTCCTCGATCCGCCCCATCGGTCCGTACACGCCCGCGTTGTTGACCAGCACCGTCAGGTCGGGCAGCTCGGCCCGCGCCTGCGCGACCGTCGCCTCGCAGTCCTCCGCGCGCGACACGTCGCCCGCACGCGCCGCCAGCACCTGGCCCGTGCCCGCGAGCGGCGCCAGCGCCTCCCGCGCCTGGGCCAGGACCTCCGCGTCGCGCGCCATCATGAGGACGCTGGCGCCTTCGCGCACGAACGCCTCCGTGATCGCGCGGCCCAGGCCCCGGCTGGCCCCGGTGACGATCGCTCCCCGTCCCGCCAGCGCGCTCATGCGCCTCCCAGCGGCCGTCCGGGCGCGACGTACGTGAGCCCGTCCGCGGCCGCGAGCGCCGCCAGCTCCCACGTCTGGTCGATCACGAGCGGGCGGCGCATGCGGCGGCGGATCTCGTCGGCGCCCAGCGCCCGGTACTCCGGCCAGGCGGTGGCGAGCACCGCCACGTCCGCGCCGTCGAGGGCTTCGGCCGCGCTGCCCGCGCGCTCCACCTGCGGGGGGAGCTCGGGAGAGTCGGTGGGCACCGCCGGGTCGTGCGCGCGCACGGACACCGAGCGCTCCACGAGCCAGCGGCACAGCTGGAGGGCGCTCGAGCGGCGGAGGGTGCTGGTGCCGGGCTTGTACGCGAGCCCGAGGACGGCGGCGACCGGCGCGGTCACCCCCAGAAGCGCGTGCGCCACCTGCCGGCGCACCCAGCCCTCGTGCTGCGCGTTGCTGGCCAGCACGCCGTCCACCAGCGGCGTGCCGACGGAGCGGGTGCGCCCGAGGGCGGACAGGTAGCGCAGGTCGCGCGCCAGCGTGCCGCCGGCCAGCGGCCCGCCGGGGGCCAGGTACGGGCGGGCGCCGATGCGCGCGTCGCTCTTGAGGCCCCGCTCGACCGCCTTCACGTCCGCGCCGACCGACTCGCACACCCGGGCCAGCTCGTTCACGAATGTGACCGTCGTCGCCAGCAGCGCGTTCAGCGCGTGCTTGGTCATCTCCGCGGACTCGAGCGACATCCACTCGATCGGCCAGCGCATCGCCGTGAGCAGCGGCTCGAGGCGGGCCCGGTCCGCGTCCTGCTCCAGCCCGATCACCACGCGGTCCGGTCGCGCGAAGCATTCCAGCGCCCGGCCCAGGCGCAGGTTCTCCGGCAGGCTGGCGAAGGCCAGCCCGCGCCCGCTCCAGTCCGCGGCCAGCGCGCGCGTGAAGCCGACGGGCACCTGGGACGAGACCAGCACGAGCGTGCCCGGCCTGAGCCACGGCCCGAGCGACTCCAGCTGGGCGCGCACCGCCGCGACGTCGGCCTGGTCCTGGTCGTCGACCGGCGTGTCGAAGGCGATCCAGAGCGCCTCCGCATCCGCCAGCGCGGCCCGGGGGTCGGTGGTGAAGGTGAGGCGCCCCGCCGCCAGCCCGTCCGCGATCTGCGCGTCCAGGCCCGGCTCGGAGATGGGCGCGCGTCCCTGGCGCAGCCCCGTGACGACGCCTCCGTCCGCGTCGAGGCCGATCACGTCGTGCCCGGCGGCGGCGGCGCCGGCGGCCGTCACGCATCCGAGGTGCCACAGGCCGCAGACGGCGATCCTCACGCGGCGCCGCGCTCCAGCACCCAGGGATGGGCGCGAAGGTAGTCCACCGTGCGCAGCACGCTCTCGCGGATGGAGAGCTGCGGCCGCCAGCCCAGGGCCCGGATGCGCGCCGTGTCGAGGAAGATGAAGGGGCTGTCGCCCACCCATCCGCGCGCGCCGCCCGTGTAGGCGCGCTCCGGCCTCACCCCCAGCCGCTCGCAGATCCAGCCCAGCGAGTCGTCCACCGTGCAGAACTCGTCGGTGCCCAGGTTGTACACGCTCGCGCCCCCGCTCGAGCGCGACCAGGCGGCGAACATGGCGTCGATGCAGTCGTGCACGTAGAGGTAGGACTTGCGCTGGCGACCGTCTCCCAGCACCTCGATGCGCGTGGGGTCGCGCGCGATCTTCCTGAGGAAGTCGAACACGTGGCCATGCGAGTATCGCTCGCCCAGCACCGACACGAAGCGGAAGATGCAGGCCTCGAAGCCGAAGCCCTCGCAGTACGCGCTGATGAGCGCCTCTCCCGCCAGCTTGGAGGCTCCGTACAGGCTGGTCTGCACCGGGAACGGAGCCGTCTCGGGAGTGGGGAACACCGTCGGCTCGCCGTAGATGGAGCCGGTCGACGAGAACGCGATGCGGCGCACGCCGCGGGCCCGCATGGCCTCCAGCACGCGGAAGGTGCCGATCGTGTTCTGCTCCAGGTCGCGCTGCGGATGTTCCAGGCCGAAGCGCACGTCGGCGTTCGCCGCCAGGTGGAACACCGCGTCCTGGCCTTCCATGGCCGCGTGGAGCGCGGTCTCGTCGAGCAGGTCGCCCACGACCAGCCGGAAGGCGCCGTGCGCGAGCGCTCCCGCGAGGAACTCGCGCCGGCCGGTCGACAGGTTGTCGTAGCCGGTCACGGTGTGTCCGTCCGCCAGCAGCCGATCCGCCAGGTGGCTGCCGATGAACCCCGCCGCGCCGGTGACGAGCGCCCTCAGGACGCCCTCATGCCGCGCGCGGCCGGCGGGCCACCGCCAGCAGGTTCTCGCGCAGGGGGAAGCGCACGACGAGATCCCCGAACGCGCGCCGCGCGAGCCGGAACAGCGGCGCCAGGCGCTGGAAGAGGGTCCCGCAGGTCGTGCTGTGCGTCATGCCGGTCAGGTTCTTGTGGCGGTCGAAGGGCACGATCTCGACCACCTCCAGCCCCGCCTGGCCCAGCGCCCGGCCCATGGTCTCGCGCGAGTAGTAGTAGAGGTGCTCGAGCGGCTTCACCTGCAGCGCGCGGGCGGCCCAGCGTCCGATGTCGGGCGTGGAGACCAGCACCACGCCGCCCGGCCGCAGCAGCGAGGCCACGCGTCGCAGCGCGTCCTGCGGGTCGGGGAGGTGCTCGATCACGTCGCCCATCAGGATCCCGTCGAAGCTCGCGGCCGGGAACGGCGCGTCCTCCAGCGTGCCGGTGACGACGTCGAGGCGGCGCACGTCGCGGCAGTGGCGCGCGGCGTCCGCGTTGAGCTCGATGCCGCGGCCGCGCCACCCGCGCTCGCGGGCCAGCTCCAGGCAGGTGCCCACGTTGGGCCCCACGTCCAGCAGGTCGCCCGGCGCGCCCAGCAGGGCCTCCGCGCGCGCGAGCACCTCCGCGAAGGACCGCCGGTCGGCGGCCTCCGCGTCCAGGTAGTACTGGATGCGGGAGGACTCGTTGCCGTTGTAGTGCTCCGTGATCCGCTCCAGCGGGACGCGCGGGTTCACGTACACCAGGCCGCAGGCGTCGCAGGCGACGACCGTGAAGCCCTGCCTGCGCGTGAAGGGCCGCGAGGTGGTGGTCCCGCACAGGTTGCAGGGGACCGAGGTGAGGCCTTCGGCCATCCCCTAGGCGGGCCTCTCGGCCGCGAGCGGGGACTGCGCCGGCTCGGTGTAGCGGCCGAAGCGCACGCGCAGCACGTCCATCAGGTTGCTCCAGTTCCCGGACACGAGATCGAGCCGGCTGTCGCCGTCGTCCCGCCAGCGCACCCCCACCTCGTCCACGCGGTAGCCGAAGCGCTTGGCCAGGAACAGCACCTCGACGTCGAACATGTAACCGTCCAGCTTCTGGCAACGGAACAGGCGCTGCGCCGCCTCGCCCCGGAAGAACTTGAAGCCGCACTGGGTGTCGCGCACGTGCCGCAGGCCCAGCGACCACAGCAGGGCGGCGAAGCCGCGCGAGCCCAGGCGGCGGTGGAGCGGCTGGCTCACCTCGATGCGCGACTCGGCCATGCCCCGGGAGCCGATGACGACGTCGTAGCCTGCCTGGAAGCGCGGCAGCAGCCTCTCCATCTCCTCGATCGGCGTCTTGTCGTCCGCGTCCGCGAACCCGACGATGCGTCCCCGCGCGCGCAGGATGCCCTCGCGGACCCCGCAGCCCTTGCCGCGGCGGTCCGGGCTCCCGATCACGGTGACACGGGGATCGCCCGCGGCCGCCTCGGACGCACGCTCGCGCGTGCCGTCGTTGCCGTCGGCGACGACGATGATCTCGTGGTCGGGATGGCGGCTCCGCAGGTGCCGCATCGCCGCCTGCAGCGTGCCGGCGATGCGAGCCGCCTCGTTGTAGGCGGGGATGACGAGGCTCAGGCCCATCGCGGGAAGCTATCGCGCCGGCGCTCGTGCGTCAAGGAGAATGAGCGATCTCGCGCCCCGGCGGGCGGGCGTAGAGCCGCACCTCCTCGGGCACGTGGTACGTCCCCACCAGCTCCAGCTCGCGGTCGCCGTGGTCGCGCAGCCGCCGATGCCAGTCGCGCAGCGTCCGGTCGAAGGGGAGGGACAGCACCTCCCTGGGATCGGGCTCCGTGACGAGGAGGAAGTGGCTGCTGGCCAGCGCGCGCCGCACCAGGTCGTCGGTCAGGCCGAGGACGCCGTTGCCCAGCGGCTGCTGGACGTCCAGCAGGACGTGCTGCCTCTCGTAGGCCGACACGCGGACGGCCGGCAGGTAGTCTCGTTGCCGGTCCCCCAGCAGGTAGGGTGCGCGCCAGCCGCGCGCGCGGCTGACCGAGACGATTGCGTCGTGCAGGCGGAGCACCTCCTGGCGGATCTCGACCGGCCACACGAACTGTTGCGGCGGCCGCAGGAGCCGGCGCACGTGCCAGGCGCCGGCCACCGCGAGCGCGATCACGCCCACGACCGCCGCCAGCCTCGGCGGGGCCCGCTCGCCGAGCTCCGCGGCGGAGAGCACGACCAGCCACAGGAGGGCCGGCACCGCGATGCCCGCCACCACCGGTGACTTGGCCAGGTCGAGCGTGAGGACCACGACGGGGACGACGGCGCACAGGGCGGCGAACACGTACCGGTCGCGCCGCACCCGCGCGTCCCCCCTCGCCCCCGGCTCCGCCCGCCGGCCCAACCGAAGCGCGAGCAGGGCGAGCGCCGCCAGCGCCAGCAGGAACGGCCCGGCATGATCGGCCAGCACCGACCGCGGGTAGTAGGCCAGGTTGTCGAGCAGGGTGCGGACGCCCACCCCCTCGGCCCGCACGAACTTCTCGCCGCTCGTGACGTGGCCGACCACGTAGTAGCTCCACAGGCGCTCCGCGCGCATCGCCAGCATGGGCAGCCCCACCAGCGCCACCACGGCCGCACACCGGACGAGCCCGCCCAGCGTGCGCCGGTCGTCCTCGCGCGCGGCCGGCTCCCTCGCGCGCCACAGGCGCACGAGGGCCAGGGCGCCGAACGCCAGCAGCACGCCGCCCAGGTAGACGGCCGTGATCGAGCGCGCCAGCAGCGTGGCCGCGGCCGCGGCTCCGGCCGCGAAGGCCAGCCCGTGGCGCCGGAAGACGTCGGACCACACGACGGCCGCCATGAAGGCTCCGTAGAAGCACAGCGCGGCGAAGTCGGCGCGGAAGTCGTCGAGACCTCCCGCCCAGTAGAACGGCGCCGCGGCGGCCCACACCAGCGCCAGCGCCAGCGCCGCCGCCGGCCAGCCGCCCAGGCGGCGCGCGCCCGCCACCAGCGCGAGCTGGAGCGCGGCGAACGCCAGCCAGTTGACGGCCAGGGCGGCCAGCCGCGACGGCCCCTTGAGGGCGAAGATGGGCAGGGGCATCAGGTGCAGGATGGTGCTGGTGGGCGGGGCCTTCCGGAGCGCTTCCGCGAGCGCGGGCAGGGTTCCTTCGCGTCGCGCCGCCTCGTACGTCGTGTACGCGCCGTGGAGGCTCTCCGTCTGGTCGTAGTGGGCGGCGTGGAACCAGGAGACGTCGCGCCGCACGTGCGCGGCGAACAAGGACCAGTGACCCCAGAGGAGCGCGACCAGCCCGCACCAGATCAGCCGATCGCGGAGCCGCTGCACCGGCGTCACGCTAGCCGCGCGCCGCGCAGCGGTCAAGCGGCTTGACGCGCGCCCCCGAACAGTGGATTGCTGGGGCCAAGGAGACGGCATGATCACTCTCGACGAGGCCCGTCCCGTCCGCGATGGCCTCGACCAGGACCGCCTGCTGGCGTTCCTCGCCGCCACGCTGCCCGGCGTCACCGGCCCGCTCTCCGTGAAGCAGTTCCCCGGCGGCTACTCGAACCTCACCTACCTGGTGAGCGCGGGCGACCGGGAGTGGGTGCTGCGGCGTCCGCCGGTGGGCGCGGCCGTGCGCGGCGGCCACGACATGCTGCGCGAGCATCGGCTGCTCTCGCGGCTGTCCCCCGTGTACCCCAAGGCGCCCCGCCCGGTCGCGGCCTGCGAGGACGTCTCGGTCCTGGGCGCGCCGTTCTACCTGATGGAGCGTGTGCGCGGCGTGATCCTGCGCCGCACCACGCCGCTCGAGGCCTCGCTCGACCTGCGCGCTCTCTCCCAGGCGCTGGTGGACACGCTGGTCGAGCTGCACGCGGTGGACTTCCAGGCCGCGAGCCTCGCGGACCTGGGCCGTCCGGAGGGGTACGCGCAGCGCCAGGTGCGCGGATGGACGGAGCGTTGGCAGGCCTCGCGCGGCGAGGCGGTGCCGGGCCTCGACGCGACCGCGGCGTGGCTGGCGGAGCAGGCCTGGCCGCCCGCGTCCGCGGCCATCGTGCACAACGACTTCAAGTACGACAACGTGGTTCTCGATCCCGACGAGCCGTCGCGCATCGTGGCGGTGCTCGATTGGGAGATGGCGACGCTCGGCGATCCGCTGCTCGACCTGGGGACCTCGCTCGCCTACTGGGTGGATGCGGACGACCCCGAGCGCTGGCGCCGCGGCGCGTTGATCGAGCTCACCGCGCAGCCGGGCTCGCTCTCGCGGGTGCAGGTGGCCGAGCGATGGAGCTCGCGGCTGGGCCGCCCGCTCGACGCGCTGGTCCCGGCCTACGTCTTCGGCGTGTTCAAGGTGGCGGTGATCGTCCAGCAGATCTACGCCCGCTACCAGCGCGGGCTGACGACGGATCCCCGCTTCGCGGAGCTGGGCGCGGTGGTGGTGGCCTGCGGAGAGACGGCGCAGGCCGCGATCGAGCGCGGCCGGATCGACCGGCTCGGCTGACCGCGGCCCGCGAGGGACGTCAGGCCCGGGCGGGTGCCGCCTGGGGCGCGTGCGCGGCGAGCAGCTTGCCCAGCTGGTCCTTGGGCATGAGGCCCACGCGCTGCTCCACGACCTTGCCGCCCGCGAACACCAGCACGGTCGGGATCGACATCACGCCGTAGCGGCCCGCCACGTCGGCGTTCTCGTCGACGTTGAGCTTGCCCACCACCGCGCGGCCCTGCAGCTCCGCCGCCACCGCCTCCACGGCCGGAGCCAGCGCGCGACAAGGCCCGCACCACTCCGCCCAGAAGTCCACCAGGACGGGCAGCTTGGACTGGAGGACGTCCTTTTCCCAGTTGGCGCCCGTGAAGACCTGCACATGCTCGTTCATCGTCTGTTCACACCTCGAAAGGGAAACCCGAACCGTACGGAAGTGACCTTGGCTCCTGGAGCCGGCTCGCTAGACCGGCGCGAGACGCTCGCCCACGGCCGCAGCGAAGGACTCGCGCGTGATGTCCCAGTTGTCCCGGTCGAAAACGGCGCGCCCGCTGCGGAAGAGGATGAGCTGCGGGGACTCGTGCCGCAGCCCGGTGACCTCGGCCACCCGATTGCTCGCGGGACGCGACTCGACGACGCGGATGACGCCCAGCGCCAGGTCGGGATGCGCCTCCAGCACCGGCTGGACCTGGGAGAAGGTCTCCTGGGTCTTGTGGCAGGTCCCGGCCTTGAACACCACAGCCTGTGGGTTCCCCGCCAGGAAGTCGTCCACCTCCTGCGGGGTGGTCAGGAAACGAATGCGTTCCTTGAGGGTCAACGTGTCTTAGCCTCCCCGGCCAGGGACGGGCCGGAACATCTTCCATTGTAGACCATCGCCTCCGCCCCCGACCGGGCGGGCGAAAGGACGGTGTCGCTGGCCCGCAAGCCAAGCAAAATCAGTCGGTTACGTGGCTGGGGCGCCGGCCCCCGCCAGCGTCTCGAGCAGGGCCAGCAGGGCGGGGGCGTCCTCGACGATATGATGCGGCCGGTAGGGATAGTGTGACAGCTCCTCCCTCCGGCTCACGCCCGTGAGGACCAGGATCGTCTCCAGCCCGGACTGTATGCCCGCGATGATGTCGGTGTCCATGTTGTCGCCGGCGATCAGCGTGTCGTCGGTGCGCGCGTGCAGGTAGCGCAGCGCGGCCCGCATCATGAACGCGTTGGGCTTGCCCACGAAGAAGGGACGCTGGCCGGTGATGCGCTCGATGGGAGCGGCGAGCGCCCCGCAGGAGGGCCGGCCCTGCGGGCCGTGCACGTCCGGGTTGGTGGCCACGAAGCGCGCGCCCTTCTGGATCAGGTAGGACGCGCGGCGGATCATGTCGAAGCTGTACGAGCGGGTCTCGCCCAGCACCACGTAGTCCGCGTCGTTCTCGGTCAGCACGAAGCCGGCCTCGTAGAGCGCGTGCACGAGTGCGCCCTCGCCGATGACGTAGGCCTTGCGCCGGTCGCCCGCCTGGTCGTTCAAGAACTCCGCGGTGGCGATGGCGGAGGTATAGAAGTGCTTGACCGGCACCGGCACGTCGATGCCGGCGCTGCGGAAGCGGTCGCGCAGGTCGGCCGGCGTCTGCGAGGGGAAGTTGGTCAGGAACAGGAACGGCATCGACCCGGACACCAGCCGGGCCACCAGCTCGTTGGCGCCGGGCAGGGCGGAGTCGTCGTGCAGGACGACCCCGTCGATGTCGCAGATGAGCGCTTTCAATTGAGCTCGACCGTCTCTCCCAGCGAGGGGACGTAGGAGTCGAAGCCGCGCTCCTTGACGATGCGGGCGGCCAGCGCCTCCGCCGCGTCGGCCTCCCCGTGCGTCAGGAAGACGCGCCTGGGCGCGGGCTGCACCGCCGAGAGCCAGCGCAGCATCTCCTTCGCGTCGCCGTGGCCCGAGAGGCCCTTCAGGTTCGCGATCTCCGCCAGCACCGGCACCTCGGACTTGTGGATGCGTACGGAGCGGGCCCCGTCCAGCAGGGCGCGGCCCATCGTGTTCTCCGACTGGTAGCCGGTGATGAGCAGCGTGTTCTCCGCGTGCGGGAGGCGCTGGCGGCAGTGATGGAGGATGCGTCCCCCGGTCATCATGCCCGAGGACGAGATGATCACGGCCGGGCCCTTCACCCGGTTGAGCGCCTCCGACTCCGTCCGGCTGCGCGCGGTGGTGACCCACTTGTTGTAGAGGATGCTGCGCCCGCCCACCCCGTTCAGGGCCACGCCGTGCGCGTCGGGGTACTGCGAGTAGATGCGCGTGGCGTCCACCGCCATGGGGCTGTCCAGGTAGATGGGGAAGGGACGGAGCGCGCCCTCGGTCACGAGGCCGTGCATGAGCACGATCATCTGCTGCGCCCGCCCGACCGCGAAGGCCGGGATCAGCACCACGCCCCCGCGGGCGAAGGTCCGCGTGAGGGCGGCCAGCAGCTGCTCCCTGACCGGGACCACCGCGTGGGAGCGGTTGCCGTAGGTGCTCTCCACCACCAGGTAGTCCGCGGGGGGCGCCAGCTCGGGATCGTGGGCCAGCACGGTCTCGAACCGGCCCACGTCGCCGCTGAAGAGGACGCGCGTCTGACGGCCGCCCTCGCTGACGGTCAGCTCCACCGAGGCCGCGCCCAGCAGGTGGCCCGCGTCGCGCAGGCGGAACGAGTAGACGGGCGACAGCCTCCGCTCCTCGTGCAGGGGCACGGTCTCGAACAGCTTCATCGCGTCCTCGACGTCCGACCCCACGAACAGCGGCAGCGCGGGCTGGTGGCGGGTGAGCCCCTTGCGGTTCAGGTAGCTCGCGTCCTCTTCCTGCAGGTGCGCGGCGTCCAGCAGCAGCACCTCGGCCAGGTCGCGGGTGGGCGGCGTGCAGTAGATGCGTCCCCTGAAGCCGCGCTTGACCATGAGCGGCACGCGCCCCACGTGGTCGATGTGCGTGTGGGTGAGCACCAACGCCCGCACCGACGCGGGGTCGAACGACGGTTCCTCCCAGTTGAGCTGCTTGAGGGCGCGCGAGCCCTGGAACATCCCGCTGTCGACCAGCAGCCGCTCGCCGGCCGCCTCCACCAGGTACTGCGACCCCGTCACCGTGCGGGCCGCGCCCAGGAAGCTCAGTCGCGCCACGCGGGCGTCAGCTCCGGATGAGCTTGCGCAGCACGGTGGGGAGGATCCCGCCGTTGCGGTAGTAGTTGATCTCGACCGGCGTGTCGAGCCGCGCGATGGCCGCGAACGAGCCGGACGTGCCGTCGGGCCGCCGCACCTCCACCATCACCTCCTGCCGCGGCCGCAGCTCGCCCGAGAGGCCGGCGATGCCGAACGTCTCGCGACCCGTGAGGCCCAGCGACTCCGCGTTCTGCCCGGGCTTGAACTGCAGGGGCAGGACGCCCATGCCGACCAGGTTGCTGCGGTGGATGCGCTCGTAGCTCTCGGCCAGCACCGCGCGCACGCCCAGCAGCAGCGTCCCCTTGGCCGCCCAGTCGCGCGAGGACCCGCTGCCGTACTCCTTGCCGGCGATCACCACCAGCGGCACACCCTCGGTGCGGTAGCGCTCGGCCGCGTCGTAGATGTCCATCTTCTCGCCCGACGGCTGGTGCGTGGTCACGCCGCCCTCCACGCCAGGGACCATCAGGTTCTTGAGGCGGATGTTCGCGAACGTGCCGCGCACCATCACGCGGTCGTTCCCCCGCCGCGACCCGTAGGAGTTGAAGTCCGCCTTGGTGACGCCGCGCGACTTCAGGAAGCGTCCGGCCGGGCTCGCCTCCGCGATGTCGCCGGCGGGCGAGATGTGGTCGGTGGTGACGGAGTCTCCCAGGACGGCCAGCACGCGCGCGCCCTGGACGTCCGCGACGGGCGCCGGCTCGCGGCTGAGGCCCTGGAAGAACGGCGGGTCCTGGATGTAGGTCGAGTCCTCCTTGAACTCGAACAGGTCGCCTTCGGGCACAGGCACCGCGTTCCACGTCGGGTTGCCGTCGAACACGTTGCCGTACGTCTTGTGGAACATCTCGCCGGTGATCTCGCCCTCCAGGGCGGCCACCTCCTGCTGCGTGGGCCAGATCTCGGACAGCATCACCGGCTGGCCCGAGGGGTCCTTTCCGATCGGGTCCTTCGTGAGGTCGATGTCGGTGGTGCCGGCCAGCGCGTAGGCGACGACGAGCGGCGGCGAGGCCAGGTAGTTCGCCTTGACGTCCGGGTTGATGCGCCCCTCGAAGTTGCGGTTGCCGGAGAGCACGGCGGACGCGACCAGCCTGCCGTCGTTCACCGCCTTCGAGACGGCGGGCGGCAGCGGGCCCGAGTTGCCGATGCAGGTCGTGCAGCCGTAGCCCACGGTCTGGAAGCCCAGCGTGTCGAGGTGCCCGGCCAGGCCCGTCCGCTCCAGGTACTCGGTGACCACCTTCGAGCCGGGCGCCAGGCTGGTCTTCACGTAGGGCGGCACCTTGAGGCCGCGCGCCACCGCCTTGCGCGCCAGCAGGCCGGCGCCCAGCATGACCGAGGGGTTGGACGTGTTCGTGCAGCTGGTGATGGCCGCGATCACCACGGTGCCGTGGCCCAGCGCGGCACGCTGCCCGTCGAGCGCCACCGGCGCCTGGCGCGAGAGGTCGCTCTCGGCGAGCCCGAACCCGCGGTCCTTCACGGGTGCCACGAGCGCCTGGCGGAAGGCGGTCTTCATCTGCGCGAGCGGGACGCGGTCCTGCGGGCGCTTGGGCCCGGCCAGGCTGGGCTCGACGGCTCCCAGATCCAGCTCCAGCGTGTCGGAGAAGACCGGCTCGGGCGAGGCGTCCGTGCGGAACAGGCCCTGCTCCTTGGTGTAGCGCTCGACGAGCTGCACCTCCGCGTCGCTGCGGCCGGTCCGGCGCAGGTAGCGCAGGGTCTCCTCGTCCACCGGGAAGAACCCGCAGGTGGCGCCGTACTCGGGCGCCATGTTGGCGATGGTCGCGCGGTCGGCCAGCGACATCTGGCCCAGGCCCGGGCCGTAGAACTCGACGAACTTCTCCACCACGCCCTTCTTGCGCAGCGCCTGCGTCACCGTGAGCACGAGGTCGGTCGCGGTCACGCCCTCCCTGAGCTTCCCGGTCAGCTTGAAGCCCACCACCTGCGGCGTGACCATGTAGAGCGGCTGGCCCAGCATGGCCGCCTCCGCCTCGATCCCGCCCACGCCCCAACCCAGCACGCCCAGGCCGTTGATCATCGTGGTGTGCGAGTCCGTGCCCACCAGCGTGTCCGGCATGGCCACCGACGCGCCGTCCTCCTGCTTGAGGAGCACGCCCTTGGCCAGGAACTCCAGGTTCACCTGGTGCACGATCCCGGTCGCGGGAGGCACCACCCGGAAGCTGGCGAAGGCCTTCTGCCCCCAGCGCAGGAACTCGTAGCGCTCGCGGTTGCGCTGGAACTCGAGCTCGGCGTTCTTCTGCAGGGCCAGCGGCGACCCGAACACGTCCACCTGCACCGAGTGATCGACCACCAGGTCCACTGGCACCAGCGGGTTGATCTTGCGGGGGTCGCCTTGCAGGCGCTTCATCGCGCCACGCATCGACGCCAGGTCCACCACCGCCGGCACGCCCGTGAAGTCCTGCAGGATCACGCGCGCCGGCATGAACGGCAGCTCGACGTCCAGGGGTGCGGCCGCGTTCCAGGCGGCCAGGCGCTTCACGTCCGCCTCGCCCACCAGCTCGTCGTCCACGCTGCGCAGGACCGACTCCAGCAGGACCTTGATCGAGAAGGGCAGGCGCTCCAGGCCGGGGGCCAGGCC
The DNA here is from genome assembly GCA_025923995.1 of Vicinamibacteria bacterium. GTDB lineage: Bacteria > Acidobacteriota > Vicinamibacteria > Fen-336 > Fen-336 > JAICEW01. Next base: position 33,038 of record JAICEW010000024.1, read on the forward strand.
GCTCCGGGCGAGCGCGTCCAGCCGATGGATCACCGCGCTGCCGTGCCCGGTGTCGAGGGTGCCCCGGCTTCCGAATGCGTCGCGTTTCATGTCTTCCCCTGGATGCCGCGCGTGAGCCCGCGGGCCAATGGGAAGTCTACCTCGTCCGCGAGCGCGCCGGACCGCGCGAGACGGCGCGGCTGTCGGCATCGAAGAAGCGCAGCGGGCGCTCGGCCGCGTGCGAGATCCCCACTCGAGGCGTGACGCCGATGCGACGCGGCGGCGCGCCGGGCAGGAGCGTGAGGCCGGCCCTCGGCTCGAACAGGTGCGTCCCCGACAGCCGCGTGTCGATGGCCAGGCCCCGGCACAGCCTCCCGGGGCCGGAGAGCGCGCCGGGAGCCAGGCCGCCGTCCAAAGGCTCGGCCGCGCGGATCAGGACGCAACCGGGGACGCCCTCCCGGTCGACGGCCACGTTCAGGCAGTGGTGCATGCCATAAATGAAGTAGACGTAGACGGTCCCCGGAGGCCCCCACAAGGGCTCGGTGCGCGGGGTGCGGCCGCGGAACGCGTGGGCCGCCGGGTCGTCGGCGCCCAGGTAGGCCTCGGTCTCCACGATCCGCGCGCGGAGCACGCGGTGCCCCTTGCGGCGCTCCAGCACGGCGCCCAGCAGCGCGCGCGCCGCGCGCGGGGGCGGCAGCGAGAGCCAGGCGCGCAGCCGCTCCGTGTCCTCGCGCGACATGACGGCACCAGCTTGCCCCAGCCGCGTGATGGCTGTCACGCGGCCGTGCCTCGGCGAGAGACGGAGGCACGGACGCGTGCTAGCCTCAAGCTTCCCGAGAGCAACCGACCTTGACCGAGCCGGAGGAGATCGTGAGGCTGCTGCGCGCCCACGAGGAGGGCGACCCGGGCGCGTTCTCCCGCCTGGTGCCGCTCGTGTACGAGCAGCTGCGCCGGCTGGCGCGCCACCAGCGGCGGCGGGGTCCGCAGGCGCGCAGCCTGGACACCACCGCGCTCGTGCACGAGGCCTACCTGAAGCTGGCGGGCAGCCCCGGCCTGCGCATCCGCGACCGCGGCCACCTGATGGCGGTCACCGCCTGCGCCATGCGGCAGGTGCTGATCGGCCGCGCCCGCGCGCGCCTGCGCAGCAAGCGTGGCTCCGGATCCGACCCGCTGCCGCTCGACGAGCAGCGCCTGCCGGTCTACGTGGAAGCCGAGCAGCTGCTCGACCTCGACCGCGCGCTCGATGCGCTGCGCCGCAACGACGAGCGGCTGGCGCAGGTCTTCGAGTGCCGCTACTTCGCCGGCCTGGGCGAGGAGGAGACAGCGGAGGTGCTGGGCGTCTCCCTGCGCACCGTCCAGCGCGGCTTCCTGCGCGCCCGCACCTGGCTGCGCGCGGAGCTGCAGGGCACTCCCGTCACCAGCGAGGGATGACGGGCGCGACCGAGTGGGCGCGCCTGGACGCGC
>JAICEW010000025.1 GCA_025923995.1 Vicinamibacteria bacterium
GCTCAACATCCTCGAGGACGTCGACCTCAAGGGCATGGGCTACAACTCCGCGCGCTACGTGCACACGGTCTATCAGGCGCTCAGCATGGCGTTCGCCGACCGAGACTTCTGGTACGGCGATCCCACGCGAGGGCCCGAAGAGCCGCTGAAGGGGCTGCTCTCGAAGGAGTACGCGAAGCAGCGCCGCGCGCAGGTGAGCCTCGACAGGAACGATCCCGACGTGCGCCCGGGCGACCCGTATCCGTTCCAGGGCGGCACGAACCCCTTCAAGGAGCTGCACGCGGCCTGGCGGACCACGGGCTCGCCGAAGCCAAAGGGTGACCCGCGCCGCGGCGGCGACCAGGATCGTCCCAGCGGCACGACGTCGATCGAAGCGGCGGACGCGGAGGGGTGGGTGGTGTCGGTGACACCCTCCGGCGCCTGGGTGCCGGCGGTGATCGCCGGCCGCACGGGCATCGGCATGAGCCAGCGCATGCAGAGCTTCGTGCTGGACGCGGCCGACAACCCGTTCAACGTGGTCGAGCCGGGCCAGCAGCCGCGCGTGACGCTCACGCCGACGCTCGCGCTCAAGGACGGCAAGCCCTATCTGTCTTTCGCCGTGCAGGGCGGCGACACGCAGGAGCAGAACCTGCTGCAGTTCTTCCTGAACGTGGTCGAGTTCGGCATGAACGTGCAGGAGGCGACCGAGGCGCCCAACTTCAACACGTACCAGTTCCGCAACTCGTTCGGCGTGCACGAGTCGGAGCCGGGCCGCATCACGCTCGCGGAGTCGATGCCGGCCTGGGTGCGCACGGAGCTGGTGCGCATGGGCTACAAGCCCGACTACCAGCGCCTGACGTCGGGGCCGATCAACGCGATCTTCTTCGACCGCAGGCACGGGACGTTCTGGGGCGGCTCGAGCAACCACGGCGAGGACTACGGGATCGCCTGGTAGGCGCCCCACGATTCAGGGCGCGCGAGCGATCGGTGTGATACTCGCGCTCGGTGTCCGACACTCCTGACGACGCTCAGCGCTCCTGGCGGCGGGGCCTGCTCTACGGCGTCGCGGCGTACGGCTCGTGGGGCTTCATGCCCGTCTACATCAAGGCCGTCCGCGCGGTGCCCATCCTGGAGGTCCTGTCGCACCGCGTGTTCTGGGCCTTCCTGCTGCTGGTCGCGCTGTGCTGGAAGCAGGGCGAGCTGGCCACCATCCGGGCCGCGGTGCGGACGCCGCGCACGCTGGCCCTGCTCGCGGGATCGACCGTGGCCATCGCGGTCAACTGGCTGGCGTACATCTGGGCCGTCGTCCACGGGCACGTGCTGGAGAGCAGCCTCGGCTACTTCATCAACCCGCTGGTGAACGTGCTGTTCGGCGTGGCCATCCTGGGCGAGCGGCTGGACAGGCCCGTGCGCATCGCGGTGGGGGTGGCCGGCGCGGGCGTGCTCTGGATGGCGATCCGCGGCGGCCAGGTGCCGTGGATCGCGCTCACGCTGGCGACTTCGTTCGGGCTCTACGGCCTGCTGCGCAAGCTGGCTCCCGTGGGCGGCCTGGCGGGGCTGACGGTCGAGACGGGGCTGCTGTCCCCGCTGGCCGGCGGCTTCATCGGTTGGTCGATGGGGAACGGCCAGGCGGGCTTCCTCGCCGGCGACGTGAAGACGGACGCGCTCCTGCTGCTGGCCGGACCCATCACGGCGGTGCCGCTGCTCTTCTTCGCGGGGGCCGCCCGGCGTCTCCCCCTCTCGACCCTCGGCTTCCTGCAGTACCTCTCGCCGTCGCTGCAGTTCCTGCTGGCCGTGTTCGCGTACCGCGAGCCGCTCGACCCCGCTCGGCTGGTCGCGTTCGCGTTCATCTGGATGGCGCTGGCCATCTTCGGCATCTACACCGCACGCCACACGCGGCTGCCCGCGGGTAGGATCCGTGCATGAAGACCCTCGAGGCGTCGGTCCTGGCGGCGGTGCTTCTCGTGCCCGGCCTCGCGTCGGCCTCCGGCCCGCTGGGCGACTTCGAAGGGCACGGCGACGTCGGCTCGCCGCGCCTGGCCGGCTCCGCGGTCTACAACGCGGTCTCGCAGGACTACACGCTGGCCGCGGGCGGCACCAACATGTGGGGCGCGCGGGACGAGTTCCACTTCGTCTGGAAGCGGCTGCGCGGCGACTTCATCCTCCAGGCCCGCGTCGAGCTCGTGGGCCAGGGCGTCGATCCACACCGCAAGCTGGGACTCATCGCCCGCAGCAGCCTGGACGCGGACGCGCCCTACGCGGACGCGGTGGTGCACGGCGACGGGCTGACGTCCCTGCAGTACCGGCGCACCAGGGCGGCCGAGACGGAGCAGACGCAGTCGGCGGTCACCGGTGCCACGTTCGTTCAGCTCCAGCGCAAGGGCAACACCTACGTGATGTCGGCCGCCCGCTTCGGCGAGCCGCTCACGGTCACGCAGGTGGCGGACGTCCGCCTGGGCGACGAGGTCTACGCGGGGCTGTTCCTGTGCTCGCACAACCCGGACGTGGTCGAGCGCGCCGTGATCCGAGACGTGCGCATCATCCGGCCGGTCGAGGAAGGCTTCCGGCCCTACCGCGACTACATCGGGAGCGTGCTCGAGATCCTGGACGTGGCGACGGGCGACCGCCAGGTCGTGCGCGCGTCGGCCGAGCCCTTCGAGGCGCCGAACTGGACGCCCGACGGGGCGGCGCTCGTCTACAACAGCTCCGGCAGCGGCGAGGGCCGCGGGCGGCTGCACCGCTTCGACCTGCGCACGCGCGAGTCGCGGCTCATCGACACGGGCACGCACGTCCGCAACAACAACGACCACGTGCTCTCCTTCGACGGCACGCAGCTCGCGATCAGCGACCAGAGCGCGCCCGGAGGCGAGTCGGCCATCTACGTGCTGCCCGCCACGGGCGGGACCCCGCGGCGCGTGACGCCGCTGTCGCCGTCCTACCTGCACGGCTGGTCCCCGGACGGGACACAGCTCGTCTACACCGGCGGGCGCAACGGCGAGTACGACATCTACCGCATCGCGGCGGACGGGAAGTCGCCGGAGGTGAGGCTGACCGACTTCAAGGGCCTCGACGACGGCCCGGAGTACAGCCCGGACGGCCGCTTCGTCTACTTCAACTCGGTCCGCAGCGGACGCATGCAGATCTGGCGCATGAAGCCCGACGGCAGCTCGCCCGAGCCGGTGACGAACGACGAGTGGAACAACTGGTTCCCGCACCTGTCGCCCGACGGACGCACGATCGCGTTCCTGAGCTTCGGCCAGGATGTCGACCCGTCGGACCATCCGTACTACCGGCAGGTCACGATCCGCGTCATGCCGGCCGACGGCGGGCCGGCGCGCGTCGTCGCGTACGTCTACGGCGGCCAGGGCACGATCAACGTGCCCTCCTGGTCCCCGGACGGCACGATGCTCGCGTTCGTGAGCAACACCGCTTTCGAATAGGGAAAGCCCCGCGCGGGCGCTTCGTGACGCCCGTCACGGCCTGGCCGGCGCCCGATCCGTAACGTCTGCCTGGAGACGAGGGCGATGGCCAGGAAGGTTCCTTTCCGGGATTTCGCGGGGCTCGCCGACGCCGAGCGCTCGGAGCTGGTGCGCGCGGTCGGCCGCCACGGGGACCTGATGGACGTGTTCGCCTGGGGGCGCAAGCAGTCTCCGCCCGTGCAGCCGGCCGACCTGGTCAAGCAGGACGAGTTCACGCACGACGTCCTGGTCCCCTTCACGAAGGGGCGCTGGCTGGTCTACGGGACGACCTGACTGGGCGCCGTCACCATGGTCTCGGTCTGGGACCACCTGCCCACGGCGCGCGAGATCCTGGACAAGCGGCTGGAGACCGGCTGGCGCCCGCGGCCCAGCCTCCTGCGGGAAGGGGACGTGGTGGAGGGGTTCGCCGCCTGCCTCTTCACCCCGCCCGCAGATCGAACTTGAAATCGGATTTCAGTTTCAGTATCATGTGCGGGTCGATGCTGACCCACTCCGTCGAGTGCGAGGCGTACCGCTCCCCGGCCCCCCGGGCCATGACCCGCTGCGAGTGCGCGGGTGTCTCCTTCCAGGAGATCGCCGCCCGCATGGAGGCCGACCGGGCCTCGCTGGACGAGGTCTGCCGCCGCACCCAGTGCGGCAACACCTGCACCGCCTGCCTGCCGGACCTGGCGCGTTTCGTCGCCGCGCGTCAGAAGTAGTCCACACCGCGCCGTTCTCCTCAGATAGACTTTCCGCATCCGATACAGACCGGAGGTGCGCATGCAGGGCCATGCCGACGTCATCCAGCTCCTCAACGACGTCCTGTGCGCGGAGCTGACCGCCATCAACCAGTACTTCATCCACGCCCGCATGCTCGAGAACCAGCGGTACACGAAGCTGGCCAAGCACGCGCAGGAGGAGTCGATCGGCGAGATGAAGCACGCCCAGAACGTGATCGACCGCCTCCTGTACCTGGACGGCGTGCCCAACATGCAGAAGTACATGAAGATCAACGTCGGCCAGACGGTCCCGGAGCAGCACCAGTTCGACCTGGCCACCGAGAAGGACGCCGTGGAGCGTCTCAACAAGGGGATCGAGCTGTGCCGGTCGCTGGGCGACAACGGCACGCGCGTGCTGCTGGAGGCCATCCTCACGGACGAGGAGGGCCACATCGACTGGCTGGAGGCGCAGCTCCTCCAGATCCAGCAGCTCGGCCTCGAGAACTACCTCGCGCAGCAGATCGAGTAGGCGGTCCCCATGAGGATCGTCGTCAGCGGCGGTACCGGCTTCATCGGCAGCGAGGTCGTCCGGAAGCTCCTGGAGGCGGGCCACGAGGTGGTGGCGACGTCTCGGGACCCGCGCAAGGATCCCTGGCGGGGCCGGGTGCGCGTGGAGCAGGCCTTCGCCGGCGACGCGGGCACGCTGGGGAAGGCCTTCACGGGCGCCGACGTCGTCGTCCACGCGATCCAGTTCCCCAACCACCCGGTCGAGGACCCGTCCCGCGGGCGCACGTACCTCGAGGTCGACGGCCGGGGCACCGAGGTGGCGGTGCGCTCGGCGAAGCGCGTGGGCGTGCGCCGCTTCGTCTACGTCTCGGGCGCGGGCGCCGGCCAGGGCCGCCCGCAGGTGTGGTTCCAGGCCAAGGACCGCGCGGAGGCGGCCATCCGCGAGAGCGGTCTCGAGCACGCCTTCCTGCGCCCGTCGTGGATCTACGGACCACGCGACCACAGCATGAACCGCTTCGTGGCCTTCTGCCGCTACCTGCCGGTCGTGCCCGTGATCGGGGACGGGAAGACGCCCGTGTATCCCATCCACGTGGAGGACGTCGCGCGCTGCCTGGCGGACGCGGCCGTGCGCGAGGACGCGACCGCGCTCGCGCTGGAGCTGGGCGGGGACCGCCTGACCATGGACGAGATCGTCCGCACCATCCAGAAGGTGCTGAAGAAGCGGCGGCCGCTGCTCCACCACCCGGTGGGCCTGATGAAGCGCCTGGTCTGGCCCATGCGCTTCCTGCCCGAGCCCATGCTCTCGCCCGACGCGGTGGACTTCATCACCCAGGAGGTCGAGATCGACCCGCGCCCGGCGCAGGAGTTCTTCGGCTTCCGGCCCCGCGCACTGGAAGAGGGGCTGCGGGAGTACCTGTGACGCCGGCCGACACCATCGGCCTGCTGGTGGAGACGGCGCCCGGCCCCGGCGTCCTGCACGAGCTGACGGGCGTGATGGCGCGGCACGGCGCGGACATCACGCTGGTCGAGATCCTCGAGAACAGGGACGACGGCAGCCGCCTCTACTTCGAGGCCGCTCGACCGGCCGCGACCGACGCGCTGGAGCGGGACCTGGGCTCGCTGCCGGTGGTGCGACGCGTGTCGGTGGTGAAGACGTTCCAGCGCATCTACGGCAAGCGCATCATCATCATGGGGGGCGGCGCCCAGGTGGGCCAGGTGGCGCTGGGCGCCATATCGGAGGCGGACCGCCACAACATCCGCGGCGAGCACATCTCGGTCGACACCATCCCGCTGGTGGGCGAGCAGACGCTCGCGGACGCGGTGCGCGCGGTCGCGCGGCTGCCGCGGGCGCGCGTGCTGGTGCTGGCCGGCGCGCTCATGGGCGGAGCCATCGAGGAGGCGGTACGCGAGATCCGGGCGCAGGGCGTGCTCGTCATCAGCCTCAACATGGCGGGCAGCGTGCCCGACGCCGCCGACCTGGTGGTGACCGATCCCGTCCAGGCCGGCGTGATGGCGGTGATGGCGGTGGCGGAGACGGCCCGCTTCACGATCGACCGGCTCAGCCGGCGGATCTTCTAGGCCGGCTTGACCTGGCCGCCCCCATGCCCGATGCTGGGACGGTAGGTAGGGAGTAGCCGCCCGCACCCGCGGGTGGGCCAGATCGTCATCACGGAGCCTGCGGCTCCCGGTCTGGCCGGCGCGTCATCCGGCGCCAGCGCGAGACTGCCACGCGACCCGAAGGGTCCGCGGTGGCTCGCCCATCACGGCCTTCGCCGGAGGCTGTGGTGGTTCCTGTGGAAAGCGTCGGATCGCCTGCGTTGTGGGCCGGGTTCACGATCTTCATCCTCGCGCTGCTGGCCCTCGACCTGGGGGTCTTCCATCGCAAGGCGCACACGGTCGGCTATCGCGAGGCCCTCTCGTGGAGCGCCGTCTGGGTGGGCCTGGCGCTCGCGTTCAACCTGCTCGTCTACCACTGGTTCGGCTCCGAGCGCGCGCTCGAGTTCCTCACCGGGTACCTCATCGAGAAGGCGCTGTCGGTCGACAACATCTTCGTGTTCCTGATGGTCTTCTCGTACTTCGCGGTGCCCGCCAAGTTCCAGCACCGCGTGCTCTTCTGGGGCATCCTGGGCGCCCTGCTGATGCGCGCCGCGTTCATCGTGGCCGGCGCCGCCCTGCTGCAGCGCTTCCACTGGGTCATCTACGTGTTCGGCGCCTTCCTCGTGCTGACCGGCGTCCGCCTGCTGATGGGCTCGGGCGCGGAGGTCCACCCCGAGCGCAATCCCGTCTACCGTCTCTTCCGGCGGTTCGTGCCGGCGGTCGACCACTATCACGGCGCCGCGTTCACCGTCGTCGAGAACGGCCGCCGCTACGCGACGCCTCTGCTGCTGGTGGTGGCGGTGGTGGAGGCCACCGACCTGGTGTTCGCCCTCGACTCCATCCCGGCCATCTTCGCGGTGACGACGGATCCCTTCATCGTCTACACGTCGAACGTCTTCGCGATCCTCGGCCTGCGCGCGCTCTACTTCCTCCTGGCGGGAGCGCTGGGCCAGTTCCGCTACCTCAAGGTGGGCCTGGGGCTGGTGCTCTGCTTCGTGGGCGCCAAGATGGCGCTCGCCGACGTGTTCAAGATCCCCATCGGCGTCTCCCTGGCGATCGTCGCCACGCTCCTGGCGGGCTCGATCGCGGCGTCGCTGGCCGTCGCCGTCAGCGGGGATCGAGCTCCAGTCCCGCCTGATCCGCGAAACGACCCATGAGCCCCCAGCCGCCGAAGCTGTCGCTCACCAGGACGGCCAGCTCGTTCTCGCCGGCCGCGAGGGGCAGCCACACCCGCGCCTGGTCGTACCCGATCAGGCCCTCGCGGCGAGGCGCGTCGAAGCGGTAGCCCTGGTCGCCGTGGTAGAGCGGCTCCCCGTTGAGGAAGACCGTCGCGCGGTCGGAGTAGCCCAGGTCGAACGCGACGCGCCCCGCCTTCGCCGCGCGCACCCTCACCCGGGCGACACATGCTCCGGCGCGGCTGCCGGGCGGGAGCGTGACGTGGCGGTGCAGCTCCAGCAGCCCGCTCGCGTGCGTGGCGACCGTGCGCAGCGGGCCCAGCGCCTCCACGGAGGGGAGCGCGTCGGGGGGCTTGTCGGAAGGCGGGATCGGGCCCGAGACCTCCCAGCGCCGCACCACGCCCAGCGGGACCACCGGCGCCTCGACCGCGATCGAGGAGAAGTCGAAGGGGACGGCGTTGGGCCGGACCGTGACGTTCGCGAAGCGGGCGACCGGGCCCGAGCCGGGCGTGTCGGGCGGCACGAACGCGCGCAGCGCGACGTAGCCGGGCTTGGACTCCCGCTGCAGCCGCGCCACCATCACCGGGCGTTCGGCGGAGCCGAGGAAGACCGCCGCCCGCTGGCCCTGCAGCACCAGCCGCAGCCGCGTCCATGCGCCCGGCTCGAACGCGACCGCCGCCGTCGAGCCCGGCCCGTGGTAGAGCTGCCAGCCGCTCTGTCCCTGGTGCACGGGCGCGTACTGCAGGGAGTCGGGCAGGCCCGACTTGTGCGGCCGCAGGTAGAGGTCCTCGTACTCCTTGTCGTCCTGCATGCGGAACGTGACGTACACGAACGAGCGGCGGCGCGTCACCTGCACGTCCATCTCGATCGTGCCGTCCTGCAGCTTCACGTCCCGGCGCGTGGCCACGCCGGACTCGAACGCGAGCGTCTCGCGGCCGTCCACGGTCTCCGCGCGGACGCCCTGGGGGCTGAGCTCCCAGCGTCCGTCCGAGAAGGGCAGCGCGTCCTGCGCCGCGAGCGGAGCGGCGACGGGGAGCAGGGCGGCGAACGCCATCAGGCGGGTGCGGCTGTTCATGGTCCCTCCGGGCCCCCGGAAGTCGTGGCCCACCTTAGCGCGACCCCGGGGCCCAAGGGAACGGCCAGGTGGCTCGTGCGGGTCCGGACGCCGTCCTCGGTTATCCTGGGAGCGTGAGCCAGACGTACTTCCAGAAGGGCTTCGGGCTGAAGCGCGCGGTGGGTCCCGTCCTCTCGGCCAGCTACGCGAGCGGCCTGGTGGACCGCCTCAAGGAGCTGGACTACGCGGCCCGCGCGGGCGAGATCGAGCTGCGGCTGGCCCGCGAGTTCGGGTTCTGCTACGGCGTGGACCGCGCGGTCGAGTACGCGTACGAGACGCGGCAGCAGTTCCCGCAGCGGCGGATCTTCCTCTCGGGCGAGATCATCCACAACCCGGAGGTGAACGGCCGCCTGCAGGACATGGGCATCCGCATCCTGCCCGAGCAGGCCGACGCGATCGCGCGCTACGCCGAGGTGCAGGCGGGGGACGTGGTGATCCTGCCGGCCTTCGGCGTGACCGTGGCCGAGATGGAGCACCTGCGCGCGACGGGCTGCGTCCTGGTGGACACCACCTGCGGGAGCGTGCTGAACGTCTGGAAGAACGTCCACAAGTACGCGCGCGAGGGGTTCACCGCGGTCATCCACGGCAAGCACTACCACGAGGAGACCAAGGCCACCGCCTCGCAGGCGCTCACGCACGAGGGGGGCCAGTACCTCTGCGTGCGCGACAAGGACGAGGCGGAGGCGGTCTGCGCCTTCATCCGCGGGACGGTCGCGGCCGACGAGATCCGGGAGCGGTTCGCGCACGCGGCCAGCCCCGGGTTCGATCCCGCGCGCGACCTGGGGAAGCTGGGACTGGCCAACCAGACGACGATGCTGATGAGCGAGAGCCTGGAGATCCAGGAGATGCTGCGCAGCGCCATGCGGGAACGGTACGGCGACGCCGGGCTCGCGGAGCGCTTCCGCGCCTTCGACACCATCTGCTCCGCCACCCAGGACCGGCAGGACGCGGTCCTGCGCATGCTCGAAGACAAGCCGCTCGACCTCATGGTCGTGATCGGCGGCTTCAACAGCAGCAACACGCAGGCGCTGGCCCGCATCTGCGCCGCCAAGCTGCCCACCTTCCACATCGACGGGCCGGACTGCATCGACGGGGACGCCATCCGCCATCGACGGCTGGGCGAGCACCACGACTCGCGGAGCGAGGAGTGGCTGCCGCCAGGCCCCGTCCGCCTGGGCCTGACCGCGGGCGCCTCCACGCCGAACAACGTGGTGGGCGAGGTCGTGCGCCGCATCCTGGCCCTGCGGGGCCTCACACCCGACGACCTGCGGGCGGCCTGAGCCGCCCGTCTACGATCGACGGCCGTAACCAGGCGTCCACGCGGCTGGATGCGAGGTCCGGGCTCGCCGGCCGGCCCGGGACGCTGTAGACTCCGCTCTTCCTTGAGCGGAGGTGTCATGCCCACTCGCTTCACTGCGGCCGCGCTGACGGCGGCGATCGCGCTCGCGGCATCCTGGCCGGCCGAGGCCAAGCAACCCAACCCGGCGTCGGAGGCGCTGCGCATGGTGCCCGACGAGAGCGAGAGCTTCTCGCGCACGCCGACCGGACGCGTCAGCAACGAGACCGGCTACCCGGCGGCGCTCTACCGCGTGAACCATCCGGTGACGAAGGACACGCCCGAGGCGATGGGCCGGCAGTACTTGCGCGAGGCGGCCGGGCAGCTGGGGCTGAGGCACGCGGACCTGTCCGACCTCAAGTTCCGTTCGTCGCGCACGGGGCTCGCCACCACCGCGGTCCGCTTCGAACAGACCTACAAGGGCGTGCCCGTCTATCGGGCCGACCTCAAGGTCTCGCTGGACCGGCAGTCGATGGTCATCTTCCTGATGAACGGTTACAGGCAGGGCCTGTCGCTCGAGGACGCTACGCCCAGGGTCATGCCGGCGACCGCCCGCCAGGCGGCTCTCGCGTACCTCAAGGCGGAGGGGCCGATGCACTACGACCGCACCGACCTCGTCGTGTACCCCGGGAAGGCGGGGACCCGCCTGGCCTGGAAGGTGGTGGTCGAGCCCGCCTCGCCGATCGGCACCTGGGAGACGCTGGTCGACGCAAAGACGGGCGAGCTGTTCAGGGCGGAGGACCTGGCGTGCTATCAGCGGAGCCCCGAGGGAGCCGTGAACGGGACGGGCACCGTCTTCAACCCCGACCCGCTCTCGTCCGCCCAGGCCGCCTACGGCGCGACCGGCTTCGTGGACGGCAACGACGCCGACACGCCGGAGCTCAACGGCCAGCGCGCGAACGTGACCCTGCGCGACATCGACAACAACGGTGGGACCTTCACCCTGATCGGGCCCCGGGCGGAGATCATCGACTTCGAGGCGCCGTTCAACGGCCTGTTCCCGCAGGCGTCGTCCGACTTCAGCTCGACGCGCAGCCCGAACGTGTTCGAAGCGGCCAACACCTACTACCACATCGACACGTTCATGCGGTACATCAACGATCCGCCTCCGGCGGGGCTGGGCATCACGTTGATGCCGACCCAGTACGTGGGCGGCGTGCGCTTCGACCCCAGCGGCTTCAACGGCGCCGACAACTCGGCCTACTTCCCCTCCACCGGCCGCCTGACCTTCGGCGAGGGCGGGGTCGACGACGCCGAGGACGCGGACGTGATCATCCACGAGCTGGGCCACGGCATCCATCACTGGCTGCAGGGCGGCAGCGGCCCCTCGCAGGTGCAGGGGCTGTCCGAGGGCAGCGGCGACTACCTGGCGCAGTCCTACAGCCGCAGCTTCAACCAGTGGCCCTCGAGCGCGCCGGCCTTCCACTGGGTCTTCAGCTGGGACGGCCACAACCCGTTCTGGCCCGGCCGCACCACCAACTGGCCCAACCTGTGGCCGGGCGGGCTCACCGGCCAGATCCACACCGACGGGCAGATCTGGTCCACCGCCAACATGCGCATCTGGAACCAGCTGGGGCGGCAGAAGACCGACGCCGTCTTCCTGGAGGGGCTCAACCTGACGACGCAGTCCACGAACCAGGACGACGCGGCGCAGGCCATGATGAACGCCGCTGCCGCGCTGGGCTACACGCTGCCCGAGATGACGATCATGTTCAACGAGTTCACGGCGACCGGCTACACGGTCGTGATCGTGCCGGTCGAGCTGATGTCGGTGACGGTCGAGTAGGACGTCTTCGCGTCGGACGAACGGCCGCCGGGTCTCACGGGTCCGGCGGCCGTCGTGCGTTTGACGTCCCGTCGCGCGGTGGTAACGTGCCTCCCGACGTCGAACGGGAGGGGCCATGCGCGTGGATCGCCTGAGGGTGCCGCTCGCGGTCGTATTTTCCGCCTTCGCGCTGCTCGACGCGCCGGGCGCCCTGGCCGACCCACGCCGTGCCCGGCCGGGCCCCGACGGCGCCGTCTCCTTCGAGCACCGGACGGCCCTGCTCCCGCACAGCGATCCCTACGGGATCGTGCTCGAGAGCTTCGGCATCTCCCTCGCGGTCTCGGGCGACGTCGCGGTGGTGGGGGCGCCGGGGAGCTTGTCCGCGCGCGTGTTCGTGCGCTCGGGAGGCGTATGGTCCGAGCAGCAGGTTCTGACCGGCACCGGCGCCGTGAACTTCGGCGTGACCGTCGCCATGTCGGGGGACACGATCGCAGTGGGAGGAATCGGGTTCGGCGATCCGGTTCCCGGTCCGGGCGCCGTCCACGTCTTCGTCCGTTCGGGCACGACCTGGGTGCTGCAGCAGAGGCTGCAGCCGGTGGGGATCACCAGCCAGTTCGGGATCCAGGTCGCGCTGGCGGGGGACACGCTGGTCGTGGGAGACCCGCTCGACGGTGCCTTTGCGGGGGCAGCGTACGTCTTCGAGCGTTCCGGGTCGGTCTGGGCGGCGCCACTGAAGCTGACATCGTCCAGCACCGCCTCGAACGATCGGTTCGGAACCGCGGTCGCCGTCTCCGAGGATGCCGCGACGGTTGCCGTCGGCGCGCCCAATCACGGGAGTTCGCTCGGCAGCACCCATGTCTTCGAACGGAGTGGAGCCTCCTGGACGGAACAGCCCATGCTGACGCCGGCCGGAGCCACGGGCCAATACAACTTCGGTAACGCCCTGTCGATCTCCGGCGACACGATCGCCGTCGCCGCGTCGGGGGCCGACACGGCGGCCGGCACCAACGCGGGTGCGGTGCACGTGTTCGTGCGCGCCGCCGGCGTCTGGAGCGAGCAGCAGAGGCTGCTGGCGGACGACGCCGTTGCCGAGACGAACCTCGGCCGGTCGGTGCTGGTGGCGGGCGACCTGCTCCTTGCCGGCGCCTACCGCGGCCTGACGGGGCCGCAAGAGGGGGTCTACAGGTTCACGCGAACGGGCACCACGTGGACGCAGCAGCCGAAGCTGGTCGGTGACAAGACCCTGGCGCGCTTCGGATCGTCGCTCGGACTCACGGCGGACACCCTCCTCGTAGGCGCTTCACAAGAGGACGTGCGGGGCTGCGTGTACGCGTTCGACAGGGCCACCTGGACGGCCGAACAGAAGCTCCGGTCGCTGGACTACCCCAACTGGGACGAGTTCGGCTGGGCCACGGCGGCCTCGGGCGACACGTTCGCGGTCGGCGCGGCGAACGACTCCGGACCGGCCGCCGAGGAGGCGGGCTCGGTGGCGCTCTTTTTGAGGTCCGGTCGGGACGTCGTTGAGCAACAGAAGATCTTCGCGCAGGTGCCGGAAGACGGCAGATTCGGGTCGGCCGTCGCGCTCTCGGGGAACACGCTGCTCGTGGGCGCGTGGTCTTCATACTCGCCGTTCCCCGTCCGTCGAGGCACCGCCTACGTGTTCGTGCGCGCGGGCGGCACCTGGAGCTTGCAGCAGAAGCTGGACGCAACCGATAGCATCGACGGCCTTCACTTCGGCATCGCCGTCGCTCTCGAAGGCGATACCGCCGTGATCGGCACCAACCTGCCCTGGGGCGGCGCCTACGTCTTCACCCGGACGGGCACCACCTGGACCTTCCAGCAGAAGCTCACGGTGCCCGACCAGAACGGATTCGGGGGGGCCCTGGCCCTCGACGGCGACACGCTGCTGGTGGGTGACGAGTACTTCAGCGCCGGCGCCAACCAGACCGGAGCCGCCTTCGTGTTCGTGCGCTCCGGCAACACCTGGACGCAGCAGGGGCCAATGCTGACGGCTTCGGACGCCGGCGTGCGGCGGTTCGGCCATTCCGCCGCCCTCTCGGGTGACACCGCGGTCATCGGCTGCCAGCAGGTGTCGCCGGGTCCGTGCTCGCCCGGAGCGGCCTACGTCTTCGTCCGCTCGGGCGGGACCTGGACGGAGCAGCAGAAGCTGACGGCGTCGGACGCCACCGCCTTCGATTCCTTCGGCGAGTCCGTCACCTTGCAAGGCGACGTCGCGGTCGTCGGCGCTCCGACCGCGGTCGCGCCCGGTGCCTACGTCTTCACGCGGTCCGGCGGAACGTGGACCGAGCAGCAGAAGCTGCTGGACCCGGGGGGAACGGCAGGCCTGGGCAACGCCGTGGCGCTTTCGAACGGCACGCTGGTCGTGGGTGCCAGGTTCGAGGTGGGCGGCTCCTTCACGGGCTCGGCGCACGTGTTCGACGCGGCCGCCGATCTCGCCATCTCCATGACGGACGGCGCCCCGACCGCCGTGCCCGGCGAGCCGATCACGTACACGATCCGGGTGGACAACGCGGGCCCCAACCCGGCCACGGCGACGGTGGACGACGTCGTGCCGGCCGCGATCACCGGGGCCCGCTGGACCTGCGCGGCGTCGCCCGGCTCCACGTGCGCGCCCGGGGGCTCCGGAGACATCCACGACACCGTGAGCCTGCTCGCGGGTGGAAGCGCGACCTACGAGCTGGTCGGCACGATCGCGCCGGGCGCCACGGGCACGCTGGCCAACACCGCGACCGTCCAGGCATCTTCGAGCACGTTCGAGCCCAACCTCGCGAACAATTCCGCGGTCGACACCGACACGCTGACTCCGATCGCGGATCTCGGCGTCACCAAGACCGATTCCGCCGACCCGGTCTCCCAGGGCGATCCGCTCGCCTACACGCTCACCGTCACCAACACGGGACCGTCCGACGGCCGGTCGCTCGAGGTGATCGACACGCTCCCTGCCGGCGTCACGTTCCTGTCCTCGACGCCAGGTCCCCCTACCTGCACGCACGCTTCGGGGGTGGTCACGTGCGACATGCCGGTGCTGGCGTCCGCCGCGAGCACGACGATCACGGTGGACGTGACCGTGGCCGCGGGGAGCGGGATTCTCGTCAACAGCGCGTCCGTCTCCGGTCTCGACGACGACCCGGTCCTCGCGAACAACCAGGCGACCGCCGCGACCGCCATCGGCCGGCGCGACGGCGAGCTAACCCACGGCACGGCGTCGCTGCGCGACCTCGGACCCACGTCGGGCGGCGACGGCGAGGACACGTTCCGGCTGGTGCAGGCGCCGTTCGCGTCGTACGAGGTCGTGGTGGACGGAGCCTCGGGCGACATCGGGACGGGCGACGGTCCGCTCGTGCAGCGAGTCGGCGCGGACGGCACGACCGTGCTCCAGGACTCGGTGCCGGCCGGGTCGGGCCCGAGCCGCAGCCTGCGCTGGATGAACGCGACGTCGTCCCCGGTCGAGAGCGAAACCGTCCGCGTCCGCAGCGCCGGATGTTCGTCCGATTGTGGCGCGGACGACGTCTATCGCATCCGGGCTTACGAGACCACGCTGCGCGTGCCGCGGTTCAACAACGCCGGCACGCAGGTGACGGTCCTGGTGCTCCAGAATCCCGGCGGCTCACCGATCTCGGGCGAGGCCCACTTCCGTCTGGCCTCGGGAGCCATCGCGGCCGTGCACGCCTTCACGCTGGGCCCACGGGAGACGCTCGTGCTCAACTCGTCCGGCCTGCCCGGTGCGGCCGGGGTGGCGGGCACGATCGCGGTCGTCCACGACGGCCCGTACGGGGGCCTGACGGGCAAGTCGGTCGCGCTGGAGCCGGCCACCGGCTTCAGCTTCGACTCGCCGGCCGAGGTCCGGCCGCGGTAGGTCAGATCTCGCGGCTCATCACGCGGCGCAGGTTGGCCTCGTCGATGTTGGCTCCCGACAGGACGATGCCGACCTGCTGCCCGGCCAGCGTGTCGCGGAGCTTCAGGAGGCCGGCCAGGCCGGCCGCGCCCGCGCCCTCCACGAGGGTGTGCGTGGTGCGCAGCAGCAGGCGCATCGCGTCCGCGATCTCGGCGTCGGTCGCCGTCACGAACCCGGCCAGCCCCGCGCGCAGGGCCGGGAACGTGAGCTCGTACACGCTGCGCGTGGCCAGGCCCTCGGCGAACGTGTCCACCTTCGCGAGCGTGCGGACGACTCCCGAGTGCCACGCGTCATGCGTCGCGGCCGCACCCGCGGCCTGCACCGCGAACACGCGCAGCCGGGGAGCCAGCTCGCGCGCCACCGTCATGGCGCCCACCGCCTGCGACCCGCCGCCGAGCGCGATGACCATCGCGTCCAGGCCCGGGTGGGCCTGCAGGACCTCCAGCGCCAGCGTGCCCGCGCCGGCCACGACGGTGGGCGAGTTGGTGGAGTGGACCAGCGTGAAGCCGCGCTCGCGCACCAGGCGGGCCGCCACCTCGGTGGCCTCGTCGTAGTCGCGCCCCTCCTCGACGACGGCCGCGCCCAGGGCGCGCATGGCCGCGTTCTTCTCCGGGTTGTTGCCGACCGGCACGCAGATGGTGACCGCCGCGCCCAGGCGCGATCCCGCGTAGGCGAGGCCCTGCCCGTGGTTTCCGGTGCTGGCCGCGACCACGCCGCGCGCGAGCGCGTCGGCCGGCAGCGCCGTGAGCGCGGACAGGCCGTTGCGGACCTTGAACGCCCCGGTGGGCAGGAAGTTCTCGTGCTTCACCAGCACCCGGATGCCGGCTCCGACCGCGTCGTCCAGCGTCGGGTACGAGCGCAGGGGCGACGGGGACAGGTACGGCCGGATCCGCTCGGCCGCGCCGGTGACGTCCGAGAAGCCGATGGGCCAGCTCATGTGCGCGCCGAGAGGCGGCGCACGTCGAGGAGCAGGGCCAGCAGGCTCAGGACGGTGGGGATCATCGCCGCGCCGATTCCCAGCCGCGAGGACAGGAAGGCCATGCGCGCGAGCACGACCACCGCCAGGGTGAGGATCCCTCCGCAGAGCGCCCACCAGGCCCAGACGTCGCCGCGCCGATACGGCCCCGTCGCGATGGCGAGGAACAGGACGGCGAAGGCGGCCGCGTAGGCGGCCGAGGTCCCACGGATCCCGCGCAGGCCCTCCAGCACGGCCGTGCGGCCGGCGGCCACTTCCTCCAAGGGCGTGCCCGCCGAGCCGATCTGGTAGTCGCCCCGGTAGGCGATGTGGGCCGAGACGAGGCTGGCGAGTAACGTGAGCGTGCCCACGATCGTGAGCAGCACCCAGCTGGTCGTGCGCATGGATTCTCCTTGGAGGCCCCCGAGGGATCGACTCTAACCGAAGATCGTGGGCCCGCCTCAGGGCGCCTTGGCGCCGACCGCGTAGGCGATGCGCTCCTGCTCGACGCCGGCCGCGTCCATCCGCCGGACCTCCAGCATGGCGCCGGGAGCGAGTCCCTGCGCGTCCAGGACGAGGCGGCCGCGGTCGAGGCCTTCGGGGAGGGCGCCGGACCACAGCGTGACGCCGGTGCCGTCGACCAGCTCCGCCTCGATCCTCTGGCCCGCGGGGCGCGCCGGCAGCGCGAACTCGAGCACGACCATCGCCGCCGGCAGCGGCGTCGGCCGGTCGGGGGTCAGCACGAACGTCTGCGGGAACATCGCGCGCGCCGAAGGTCCGCGCTTCACGGCCGGGTCGGCGGGCGGCTCGGGCCGGACCGCGCCCGCCACGAAGAGGCCCGCGGGCACGCTCATCACCAGCGCCGCCGCCCAGGCCAGCTCGGGCCGGCGCCACCATGTGGGCCGGCGCTCGTGGCGGAGGGTGCCGTTCACCTCGCGCAGCGCGTCGCGCTCGGCCCGGCAGGCCGCGCAGAGGTCGAGATGGGCGATGGCCTCGCCGCTCTCGGCCGCCTCGACGATCTCGTCCGGCGTCAGGTGGGTCGCACGCAGGCCGTCGAGCAGGGCGCGCACCTCCTGCAGCTCCGCGGCGCAGACCGCGCACGCCCTCGCGTGGGCTGCGGCCGCCGCGCGCTCCTCCGCGTCCAGGGTTCCCGCGGCCAGGAAGGGGATCAGCCCGTGCTCGGGGGCGGCGCAGTCCATGGGCTCCACGGTCATGGACGCTCCACCGGCCGCGGGGTTACGAGATCGTGTGCGATTCGTGACGCCTTGGCGCGGCAGCGCAGGGCGCGCACCTTCACGTTGCCCTCGGTGAGCCCCAGCCGCCGTGCGATCTCGGCGTAGGGGAGCTCCTCGAATGCGATCAGGGCCCACAACCGGCGGCACTCCTCGTCGAGGCGCTCCAGGACGCGGCGGAACACCTGCCGCCGGTCCCGCGCCGCCACCTCCGCATCGGCCGCGTCCGCGCTGGCGGGCGCGGGGATGGCCTCCAGCGGGACCGAGGCGCGCCGGCGGCGTCCACGCCCGTGGTCGATGGCGGCGCGCTGGGCGGCCTTCCACACGTACGTCCGGAGGGAGGCGTCGCCCCGGAAGCGCTCGGCCCGGAAGGACAGCAGCAGCTTCCGGCGGACCTCCTGCGCCACGTCCTCGAGGTCCGTCCCCAGCGCGAGGCGACGATGGGCGAGCACTTCGTGGATCCACCGGTCCACCTGCGCGTGGCACTCGCTCTCGCCCCTGAGGAAGCCGGCGATGAGGGCAGCGCTCATGGCAGAGGAAGGTGCGACTCTAGCACGGGGACAACTCGGCGGACGCCTCTGCTAGACTCCGCCGCCAAGCGGCATGCTGAGCGCCCTGGTCGCCACCGTCCTGGCCGCTTCCCCCGCCCCGACGAAGGCGCCCGCGGAGGTCGTCAAGCCGATCAACGAGCTCCTCGTGCGCGGCAAGTACGCCCAGGGGCTGGCCCAGGCCGAGGCCCTCGCACGGCGGGCCGAGCGCGAGAACAACGTCGCCCTGCAGGCGCGCGCGCTGCTTCTCGCCTCGGACGCCCTCTACTACCTGAACCGCCAGCCGGAGTCGAAGCCCGTCATGGAGCGCGCGCTGGCGCTGTCCCAGGGCATCGACGACCCGGAAGGGATCGGGCGCGCGTACTACTCACTCTCGTTCCTGTACGAGCGCACCGAGCCCGAGCGCATGGTACGCCTGCTGGAGACGGCCTGGCCGTACGCCCAGCGCAGCGGCGACGCGCGCCTGCAGATGCTCGTGCAGAACGGCCTGGGCAGCGCGAAGTACACCCTCAACCGGGCCACTGACGCGCTCGTCCACTACCGCGAGTCGGTGCGCCTCGCGCGCGAGCTCAAGGAGGAGCACAGCCTGGCGGTCGCCCTCTGCAACATCGGGCTCATGGAGCAGCACCGGGCCCGCTACGCCGAGGCGGAGGCGGCGCTCCAGGAAGCGGGCGCGCTGCACGACCGGTTCGGCCCCTCCGTGCAGGCGGGGCTGGTCCTGGTGAACCTGGGGCTCGTCGCGCGCAGCCGCGGCGAGCCGGAGAAGGCGATGGCGCTCTACGAGCGCGCCCTCGCCCTCTACGAGCAGTTCGGCTACCAGCGCTACGTCAGCGGGCCGCTGACCACGCTGGCGGAGCTGCACGAGGAGCAGGGAGACGCGGACGCCGCCGAGAAGATGCGCCGCCGCGCGCTGGGAATCGCGCAGGCCGCGAACGATCCCATCCGCGCCGTCGAGCTCCTCTCGCAGCTCGCGCGCCAGGCCGCCGCGCAGGGGCGCGACCGCGAGGCCGACGAGCTGCTGGAAACGGCCGCGGCCGCCGCGCGGAGCCACGGCGATCCCGGCCTGCGCCTGGAAGTGGCCCTCACGCGCTCCCGCCTGAGCCTGCGCCGCGGGGACGGCGCGTCGGCCCTGGCCGCGGCCGAGGAGGCGACCCGCATCGCGCGCGAGGGCGACGACCCGCAGATGGAGGGCCTGGCCGACCACCAGCGCGCCGAGGCCCTGGCGGCCCAGGATCGGCTCGAGGACGCGGCGGCGGCCTGGCAGCGCGCCATCGCCCGCTACGAGGACACGGCCACGTCCCGGCACCTGCACGTCTGGCACGGCCGGCTGGCCCGCGTCCTCGTCGCGCTGGGCCAGGACGCGCGCGCGCGCGTGCACTTCGAGGAGAGCCTGCGGCGGACGCGCGACCTCGAGCGCGTCCTCGCCATCGACCGCTTCCGGCTGAGCCTCTTCGACGAGGTGGCGGACGTCCATCGCGAGTACGCGTGCTGGCTGGCGGCGCGGGGCGAGGCCGAGCGGGCCTGGCAGGTGCTGGAGCAGGGGCGCACGCGCGAGCTGCGGCTGCGGCTGGCGCAGGGCGGCCGGGGCCCGGACCCGACGCCGGAGGAGCGCGAGGCTCTGGCGCGGGTGAGCCTGCTGCAGCGCCGGCTGCGCGAGGAGGCCATGGACCGCGACGAGCGCCGCGCGCTGTCGCGAGCCCTCGCGCAGGCCGAGGACGACTACGAGCAGTCGCGGCGGCGCGCCCAGCGGGGCCGCGCGCCGTCCGCGGAGCCAGACGACGGGATCCTGGAGTTCGCGGAGGGCGTGACCGTGGTCGAGTACGCGCTGGCGGGCCCGCGGCTGCTGGTGCTGAGCCGCCGCGAGGGCGTCACCCGCGCGCGCCTGGCCGACGCGACGGGCCTGGCCGAGCGCGTGCGCGACCTGCGCGCGAGCGCCGCGGACGCCACCCGTCCCTTCGCCGCGGAGGCGGCCCGTGCGCTGGCCGAGCTGCTCCTGGGGCCGGAGACGGCGGGCCTGCCGCCCGGCCGGGTGGTGATCGTGCCCGACGACGCGCTGCACACGCTGCCCTTCGCGGCGCTCGTCGCGTCCGACGGGAGCTTCCTCGGCGAGCGGCTCGTGATCTCGACGGCGCCGTCCCTCGCGGCCTGGCACGAGCTGCGTTCGCGCTCGACCGCGCCCGCCGCGCGCACGCTGGCGGTGATGGCCAACACCCGCTTCGTGGACGGCTCGGGCGAGGCCGAGCGTCCCCGCCTGGCCGCGGCCGCCGCGGAAGCGCGCGAGGTCGCGGGGCGGGCCGCCAACCCGCTGCTGCTGCTGGACGCGAGCGAAGCGCGTCTCAAGCGCGAGCCGCTGGGCGACTTCCAGGCGCTGCACTTCGCGACCCACGTGGAGATCGACGAAGGGCGGCCGGAGCGCTCGCGCATCGTGCTGGCGGCGGGGGAGAGCGAAGACGGGTTCCTGCAGGCGCGGGAGATCGAGCGCATGCGCCTCAACTGCCGGCTGGCGGTCGTCTCCGGCTGCCGCAGCGGCGAGGGTCGCATCTTCGGCGGGGAGGGGGTGGTGGGCCTCTCGCACGCGTTCTACACCGCGGGCGCCCGCAGCCTGCTCATGAGCCTGTGGGACGTGAGCGACGAGAGCGCGGCCGCCCTCATGCGCCTGTTCTACGAGGCGCTGCCCGGCCGCACGCCGGCCCAGGCGCTGCAGCGCGCGCAGCGCGGCCTGCGCCGGTCGCGGCGGTTCGACCACCCCGCGCACTGGGCTGCGTTCTTCGTCTCGGGCGACGCCGACCAGCGGCTCGACCTCGGCAGGGGCTGGCCCTGGTGGGCCCACCTGGCCTGGATCCTGCCCCTCGCGACCCTCGGCGTGGTGCTGATGGCCAGGCGCCATCCGAGGTGAGCACGCGCCTCCGGCCGGGCGCGGACCTCCCGTGATAGAGTGCCCCGTTTCAGGGAGGCGTCAGTGCTGCTCGAAGGCAAGCGCGGGCTCATCCTGGGCGTGGCCAACAAGTGGTCGATCGCCTGGGGCATCGTCCAGTCGGTGACCCGCGAGGGCGCGAGGCTGGCCCTCACCTTCCAGGGCGAGAGGCTCGAGAAGAACGTCCGCGACCTGGCGTCGTCCCTCACCCAGCCCGTGATCCTGCCCTGCGACGTGACGCGGGACGAGGACCTGGACGCGCTGGCCGCCTCGGTCAAGCAGGAGCTGGGCGGGCTGGACTTCGTCGTGCACGCGGTCGCCTTCGCGCAGCGGGAGGAGCTGGACGGCGAGTTCATGAACACCTCGCGCGAGGGCTACCGCATCGCGCAGGACATCTCGTCCTACTCGCTCACGGCGCTCACCCGGCGGGTGGCGCCGCTCATGGAGAACGGCGGCAGCATCGTCACCTTGAGCTACCTGGGCGGCGAGCGCGTGGTGCCGCACTACAACGTGATGGGGGTGGCCAAGGCGGCGCTCGAGATGTCCGTGCGCTACCTGGCGTCGGACCTGGGGCCGAAGAACATCCGCGTGAACGCGGTCTCGGCGGGACCGATCAAGACCCTGGCCGCGTCCGGCGTCAAGGGCATCTCGAAGATGCTCGAGTACCACCAGACGCACGCACCCCTGCGCCGCAACACCGACCAGCGCGAGGTGGGCGACGCCACCCTGTTCCTCGTCTCCGACCTGTCGCGCGGGGTCACGGGCGAGGTCCTGCACGTGGACGGCGGGTTCCACGTGATGGGGATGTCGGCGCTCTAGCGATTACCGGCCCACGCGGACCCCTGCCTTAGAATGACCGAGGCGGCCGTACAGGGCCGCTTCGGTTCCTCGAACGTGCGCTTCACCAGAACCTCCCTGACGATCGCGATCGCCCTCTGTGCAGGCGCGGTGTCGGCGCAGGCGCCCGCTCCCAGCCCGACGCCGAGCCCGGCCAGCCCCGCCCCCGCCTCACCGGCGCCGGCCAGCCCGGCGCCGAGCCCTGCGCCCGCCGGGACGGCCGCGGCGCCACCCGCCGTTCCCGAGGCCGCGCCCGCGCCCAACCCGGAAGAGGCGCCCTGCGACCCGGGGAAGGGCGACGTCTGCGTGAACGCGGAGCAGCTGCGTCGCAACGAGAAGAACCACCTGAGCTGGGAGGGCTTCGTGGACCTCCAGTTCGGCGACGGGCGCATCCAGGCCGAGCGGCTCGACCTCTACACCGAGGAGAAGCCGGACGGCACCACCGAGCGCCGCGTCGAGGCCGCGGGCAACGTCGTGTTCCTGCGCGGCGACGAGCGCCTGTCGGGCGAGCGGCTGGTGATGGACCTCGGCACCGGGAAGGGCACCTTCGAGAACGCGTTCGGCTACGCGGAGCCGGGCGTGTTCGTGGAGGCGAAGAAGATCGAGCGGGTGGACCCGCACACCTACCGCATCCACGGCGGGAAGTTCACCTCCTGCGCCCAGCCGAACCCCCGCTGGAACTTCTCGGCCTCCTCCGCCACGCTCAAGGTGGACAAGCGGATCACCGCCACCAACGTGGTGTTCCGCGTGAAGGAGGTGCCGGCGTTCTACGTGCCCTACTTCGTCTACCCCATCGAGCAGGACCAGCGCTCGACGGGCTTCCTGTTCCCGCACTTCGGCCGCTCCAGCACCCGCGGGTTCAACATCGGCACCGGGTTCTTCTGGGCCATGAACCGCAGCTGGGACCAGACCTTCTACGCCGACTACTTCTCGGAGTTCGGCCACGGTTTCGGCCACGAGCTGCGCTACGCGCTGGCCTCGCCCTCGCGCGCGACCTTCCGCACGTACTTCTTCCGTCGGGCGGAGGACGGGGCCCTGGAGCACGACTTCAACTGGACCGCGGTCCAGATGCTGCCGGGGCGCGTGCGGGCCAACCTCCTGGTGCAGGAGACGAGCGACCTCACCTTCCAGGAGCAGATCCACGACAACCTGGACTACGCGCTGCAGCGCAACCGCCGCACGTCCCTGAGCCTGCAGCGCGCGTTCGGCCCGCACAACGTCCAGCTGCTGGCCGACTCGGTCGACACCTTCTTCCCCGACGGGGACCAGGTCATCCAGCGCACGCAGCGCCACCTGCCGCTGCTGCGGGTGAACGGCTCGCCCAAGAAGGAGAAGCACACCGGGCTGGTGCTGGGCTACGAGGCGCGGGCGGAGAACATCGGCAACGGCGACGAGAACGGGATCGACAAGTACTCGCGCTACGACGTCTACCCGCGCCTGTCGCGGCCGTTTTCGCTCTCCTTCCTGCAGTTCACGCCCGAGGTGCAGGCGCGCGGCACGCGCTACAGCGCGAGCGAGGTGCCGAACGAGGGGCTCACGGGCGGGCCGCTCACGCGCAAGTACTTCGAGACCAACGTCGACATGCGGGGCCCCATGTTCTCGCGCGTGCTCAACACGCCCGGCAACTTCTACTCCGAGCGCTACAAGCACGTGATCGGCCCGGAGGTCACCTGGACCTTCCGCAACGGCGTGGGCGAGGAGTTCCTCTTCCTGCCCAAGTTCGACGGCAACGACTACATGGTGGACACCAACGAGTTCCGCTACGCGCTCGTGCAGCGTCTCTACTCGAAGCGGCCGTCGCGCACCGGCCGGCTCGAGCCCTACGAGTTCTTCACCTGGCGGATCTCGCAGACCTACTACAAGGAGGAGGCCGCCAGCGAGTTCGACCCCAACTACTCGAACCTGCTCTACGGCGAGACGGCGGTGCGTAGCAACTTCTCCCCGCTGCGGTCCCAGATGCGCTTCCGGCCCACGGAGAGCGTGCAGGGCAACTTCACCCTGCAGTACGACACCAAGTTCCACTACACGCGCAACGTCGACGTCTCGCTGGGGCTCAACTACCAGCGCTTCGGGCTCGACACCGGCTGGTCCCGGGCCGTGCGCCAGGGAGCCAACCCCGACAACCGCAGCCTCACCATCAACACCGTGCGCAGCGGCGCGCGCCTGAGCCTGCTGCCCGGGCGGTTCGTGGTGGAGGGGCGCGGGGACTACAACTTCATCGACGACCGGTTCATGCAGATCTCCGCCCGCGCCCGCTACGACGTGCAGTGCTGCGGGTTCATGGTGGAGTGGATACAGTCCGACTTCGGGTTCCGCGAGAAGGAGCGGCAGTTCCGCTTCTCCATCGAGCTGGCCAACATCGGCTCCATGGGAAACTTCATGGGCCAGGCGGCCGGCGGGCTCTCGGGTTACATGAGATGAAGACGCTCGTCACCGGCGGGGCCGGGTTCATCGGCTCCAACTTCGTGCGCCACCTCGCGCGCACGCATCCCGACTGGCCGATCGTGGTGCTGGACAAGCTCACCTACGCCGGCCGGCGCGAGAACCTGCAGGACCTCGAGGGGCACCCCGGCTTCGAGTTCGTGCAGGGCGACATCACGGACCCCCAGGCGGTGGCCCGCACCATGGACGGCTGCGCCTACGTCGTGAACTTCGCGGCCGAGACGCACGTGGACCGCTCGCTCTACGACGCGGGCAGCTTCATCCACACGGACGTGCACGGCACGTTCGTGCTGCTGGAGGAGGCGCGCCGGAGCCGGACGCTGCGCACGTTCGTCCAGATCTCGACCGACGAGGTGTACGGCAGCGTTCCCACCGGCTCCTCGCGGGAAACGGACCCGCTGATGCCGCGCAACCCGTACTCCGCGAGCAAGGCGGGCGCCGACCGGCTGGCCTACTCCTACTGGGCCACCTACGGGCTGCCGGTGCTGGTCACGCGCGCCTCCAACAACTACGGGTCCCACCAGTTCCCCGAGAAGATCATCCCGCTGTTCGTCACCCACGCGATCGACGACATCCCGGTCCCGCTCTACGGCGACGGCCTGAACGTGCGCGACTGGCTGCACGTCGACGACCACTGCCGCGCGGTCGAGATGCTGCTGACCCAGGGGGCGCCGGGCGAGACCTACAACGTGGGCGGCGGCAACGAGGTCCCGAACATCGAGCTGACGAAGCGCATCCTGGCGCTGGTCGGCAAGCCGGAGAGCCTCATCCAGCCGGTCACCGACCGCATGGGGCACGACCGGCGCTACAGCCTCGACTGCTCGAAGCTGCGCGCGATGGGCTGGTCGCCGCAGGTGCCCTTCGAGCGGGGGCTGGCCGAGACGGTCGAGTGGTATCGGGCGCATCCCGAGTGGTGGCGGCCGCTCAAGGAGGCGAACCCCGCGTTCCGCGAGCACTACCAGCGCCACTACCGGGGCTGAGCGGAAGAGCCTTGCGCGTCCTGGTCACGGGCATCGCCGGCTTCGTGGGGACGCACCTGGTGGACTTCCTCCAGCGACAGGACCCGGCGCCGGATGTCTTCGGCCTGGTCAAGCCCAGGGGCACGTTCCCGGACCTGCCGCCCGCCGTGACGCTCATCGAGGCGGACCTGGAGGACGCCGCGTCGGTCGAGCGCGCGATGGACTCGGTGGTGCCGGACCGCATCGTGCACCTGGCGGCGCAGAGCAGCCCGCAGCTGTCGTGGGCCGACCCGGCCGGCACGTTCCGCACGAACGTGCTGGGCCTGCTGCACGTCCTGGAAGGCGTCCGCAAGCGGGGCCTCGCGCCCCGGACGCTGGTGGTGGGCAGCGCTGAAGAGTACGGCCTGGCCGACGCGCGCGACCTGCCCCTGCGCGAGGACGCGCCGCTGCGTCCGCAGTCGCCCTACGCCTCCTCCAAGGTGGCCCAGGGCTTCCTGGCCCTGCAGTACACGCTCGCCTACCGCCTGCCGATCGTGCGCACGCGCACGTTCCACCACACGGGCTCGCGCCGGGGCGAGGCCTTCGCGGAGAGCGCGTTCGCGCGCCAGCTGGCCGAGATCGAGGCGGGCCTGCGTCCGCCCCTCGTGAGCGTGGGCAACCTGGAGGCCGTGCGCGACTTCACGGACGTGCGCGACGTGCTGCGCGCGTACTGGCTGCTGCTGGACCGCGGCGTGCCGGGCGAGGTGTACAACGTGTGCAGCGGCCGCGGCGTCCGCATCGGGGACCTGCTGGACCTGCTGATCCGGCTCTCGGGCGCCGACGTCGAGGTGAGGGTGGACCCGCAGAAGGTCCGCCGCGCGGAGATCCCGGAGGTGGTGGGCGATCCGTCCCGCATCCGGGAGGCCACGGGCTGGCAGGCCGACGTGCCGCTGGAGCGGACGCTGCGCTTCCTGCTGGACGGGTGGCGCGAGCGCCTGGCGCAAGCGCCTCCCGCGGCGTCGCGTTGAAGGTCCTCGTCACCGGGGGCACCGGCTTCCTCGGCAAGAACGTCGCGCGGCGGCTGGCGGCGGCCGGCCACTCGCTGCGCCTGCTGGCGCGCGCGGGCAGCAAGCTCGAGGGGCTGCCCACCGACGCCGAGATCGTCCGCGGAGACGTCGCGGACGCGGAGTCGCTGCGCCTGGCCGCGGCCGGCTGCGACGCGATCGTCCACATGGCGGCCATGGTCAAGATGTGGACGACCGACCGGTCGCAGTTCGACCGCGTGAACGTGGACGGCCTGCGCAACGTGCTGGATGCGGCCGACGCGGCGCGTGCGCGCGTCGTCTACACGTCTTCGTTCATGGCGCTCGGCCCCGCCGGTCCCGCGCCGGGCGACGAGTCGCTCGTCCATCCGGGCTCTCCGCGCAACGACTACGAGCGCACCAAGGCGGCGGCGGACGTCGTCGCGCGCGCGGCGGCCGCGGCCGGCCGCGACATCGTCATCCTCTACCCCGGTGTCGTGTACGGCCCGGGCGACCTGACCGACGGCAACATCGTCGTCAAGATGGTCAGCGACCACCTCACGGGCCGCTTCCCCGGCATCGTCGGGCCCGGCGACCGGCTGTGGTGCTACTCGTTCGTCGAGGACGTCGTGGAGGGGCACCTGGCGGCGCTCGAGCGGGGACGGTCGGGCGAGCGCTACATCCTGGGTGGCGAGAACGTCTCCATGGACGGGCTGTTCGAGACGCTGCACGCGGTCTCGGGCAGGAAGCCGCCACCCCTCCACATCCCGTATCCCGCCGCGTCCGCGCTGGGCTACGCCTGCGTCGCCTGGGCGGAGCTGACGGGCCATCCGCCGCTGCTCACGCACGAGGTGGTGGGCGTGTTCCGCGAGCACTGGGCCTACACGAGCGCGAAGGCGGAGCGGGAGCTGGGATACCGTACGCGTCCGCTGCGCGAGGGACTGCAGCGGACGGTCGCGTGGCTGAAGGAGCGCGCATGAGCCGCGCGCTGCCCGACTGACCATGCCGCTCACCGCGTCCGAAGCCAGGCGCAAGCTGGTCCACATCGGGGTGGGGGGCTTCGCGTTCCTGCTGCGCGACCTGACCTGGCCCCAGGCGGTCGCGATGGCCGTGGCCGCGTTCCTGTTCAACCTGATGCTGCTGCCGCGCATCGGCGGCAAGGGCATGTGGCGCGAGCACGAGCACGGGCGAGGCTACCCGCTCGGCATCCTGCTCTACCCGCTCGCGGTGCTGGCGCTGATCCTTGTCTTCCACGATCGGCTCGAGCTGGCGGCCGCGGTCTGGGGCATCCTCGCCTTCGGCGACGGGATGGCCTCGATCGTCGGACAGGCCGCGGGCGGACCGCGCCTGCCCTGGAACCCGCGCAAGGGCTGGGCGGGGTTCCTGGCGTTCGTCGTCTTCGGCGCGCTGGGAGCCGCGATCCTGATGGGGTGGACGCTGCGGCTTCCTCCGTCGGCCTGGCTCTCGCCCTGGATCCTCGGTCTCGTGCTGCCCGTGACGCTGTTCTGTGCGCTGGTCGAGTCCCTGCCCACCACGCTCGACGACAACCTCACGGTCCCGCTGGCCGGAGCGGTGATGCTGCCGCTGCTGCTCGACGCCTCCCCGTCCGCGCTGCTCGCGCATCCCGACCTCGTGCGTCGCGCGCTGCTGGGGCTCGCGATCAACGCGGCCTTCGCCGGCTTCGCGTTCTGGCAGCGGTCGATCGACTTCGCGGGCGGGCTGTCGGCCGTGCTGATCGGCGTCGCCATCACGGTCGGGCTGGGGCTGCCCGGGCTGTTCGTGATGATCGCGTTCTTCGTCCTCGGCAGCGCCGCCACGAAGCTGGGCTACCGCGTGAAGGCGGCGCGGGGGATCGCGCAGGAGAAGGGCGGCGCCCGCGGCTGGCGCAACGCGTGGGCCAACGGCGGCGTCGCCGCGTTCCTGGCGCTGATGGCGGCGCTCGACCCGCCGCGCGCCGGGCTGTACGCGGTCGCGTACGCGGCCGCGGTCGCGACGGCCGCCGCCGACACCTGCTCGTCCGAGATCGGCAAGGCCTACGGCCGGCGCACGTTCCTGATCACCACGCTCCGCCCCGTCCCGCCCGGTACCGAAGGCGCGATCAGCCTGGAGGGCACGCTGGGCGGCTTCGCGGGCGGCGCGGTCGTCGCCGGCGTGGGCGCGCTGGGAGCCCTCTACTCGTGGCCCGTCGCGGGGCTGGTCGCGCTGGCGGGCCTGCTGGGCAGCCTGGCCGAGAGCGTGATCGGCACCGTCGCCGAGCGCCACGGCTGGCTCGACAACGACCTCCTGAACGCCTTGAACACCGCGCTGGGCGCGGCTATCGTGGTCGCCTTCGTGCGCTGGTAGGAGCCTCTTCGATGTCCACCGCCGTCAGCGTCCCGCCCGCCTCACCCGGCCGGGTCAAGGTCTACCTCGACTTCGCGCGGCCCTTCACGCTGCTGCCGCCCGCGCTGGGCGTGGTCTCGGGCGCGGTCACCGCCTGGGGCGCCGGCCACCTGAAGCCGCCGGTGACCTGGTCGCTGGTCATGCCCGTCGTCTACGGCGCGCTGATGGCGGCGGTGCTCAACGCGGCCAGCAACGCCATCAACCAGATCTACGACCTCGCGATCGACCGCGTGAACAAGCCCAAGCGCCCGCTGCCCTCCGGCACCATGACCATGGCGGAGGCCTGGTGGTTCACGATGGCGACGTTCGTGCTCGCCTGGGTTCTGGCCTGGCTGGCCTCGCCCGACGCGCGGCACGAGTGCTTCTGGATCGTCCTGTTCACGAGCGTGCTGGTCTGGGCCTACTCGGCTCCGCCCTTCCGCACCAAGCGGCACGGCATCTGGGCGAACGTGACCATCGCGATCCCGCGCGGCGTGCTGCTGAAGGTCGCGGGATGGTCGACCGTGAAGACGGTGATGGGCGTGGAGCCGTGGTTCATCGGCGCCATCTTCGGCCTCTTCGTGCTGGGCGCCTCGTCCACCAAGGACTTCGCCGACATCGAGGGCGACCGCGCGGACGGCTGCCAGACGCTGCCGATCCTCTACGGCGTGAAGAAGGCGGCCTGGATGATCGCGCCCTTCTTCGTGCTGCCCTTCGTGCTGATCCCGATCGGCGTGTGGCTGGGGATCCTGACCGGCAACCGCACGCTGCTGCTGATCCTGGGCCCCGCGCTCGTCGCCTACGGCATCTACACGACCTGGCTGCTGGTGCGCCGTCCCGAGGAGCTGGCCGCGACGGAGAACCACCCGTCGTGGACGCACATGTACATGATGATGATGGTCGCGCAGGTCGGCTTCGCGCTGGCCTACCTGTTCTAGGGCGCGCTACTTCTCGTCTTCCCGCGGGTCGTGCCAGAGCGGCTCGGCGTCGGTAAGGTCGCCCTCGCCGCCGACCGCCGCGGGCTCCTCGGCGGGCGGATCCTGCGCCTCGGCGCGGGCGATGATCTCCTCGAGCGTCGGCTCCGCGTCGGTCGCGGAGCGCCGCGGCTTCGGGGCCGCGGCGGCGACCGGGGCCCCCTCGGCCGAGGGCGCACGGTACTCGCCGACCACGACCCGGGACGCGCGCGCGACCTTGCCGGCGATGCGGTAGCCGCGCATCGGCTCGCGCACGACGACCTGGTGGTGGTCCGGGTCCGAGACCACCTCGGTGCCCACCGCTTCGCTCACGTGCGGGTCGAAGGGAAGCCCCAGGACGGGGATGCGCTCCAGCCCCTCGTCCTGCAGCGTGCCCAGCAGCTGCGTGCGGACGAGGATCAGCCCCTCGACCAGCGGCTCGCCCGCGTACGAGGTCTGCGCGGCCTCGAGCGCGCGGTCCAGGTTGTCGAGGATGTCGATGAACTTGAGCAGGAGCTGCTGGTGGCGGTGGTCGAACCGCCGCTGGACGGTCTTGGTGAGCCGGTCGCGGTAGGCGTCGTTCTCCTGCCGCAGGCCGCGGTAGGCGGCCAGCACCTCGGCCAGGCGGTCCTCGGCCAGGCGGGCGCGCTGGTGGAAGGCCTCGGCGGCGTCGTCCGTGGGAGGGGCTTCGAGCGCCTCCTCGAGGGAGTGCGCTGGGTCCTCGGTCTCCTCGGAGAGGCCTGCGGCCTCGGGTTCCAGCGCCTCCAGCGGATCCTCGTCCCCGTCGTCGGGACGGTCGCTCGCCAATCCCCCTCCCGTGAAGTGATCAAGGAGGCCTCGGAGGGCCTTGCCACCCGGATTATAGGGCTAATCCCTCCGGCGTCCCGGGCGCGCGTCGCCGGCGAGCAGGAGCGTCAGGTCGACCACGTTGGTGCCGGTGGGACCGGTCACGATGAGGTCGCCCAGCGGTCCCAGGAAGTTCGTGGAGTCGTTCGCGGCCAGGATCTCGCCCACCGCGGGCAGGCCGGCCGCCTTCGCGCGCCGCAGCGTGTCGTGGTCGACCATGCCGCCCGCCGCGTGGCTGGCGCCGTCGACGCCGTCGGTGGCCATGCTGGCGACGACCGCGAAGTTGGGGAACTGGGCCAGCGGCTCGGCTGCCGCCACCGCCAGCTCCTGGTTGCGTCCTCCCGCGCCCTCGCCGCGCACGGTGACGGTCGTCTCGCCGCCCGCGAGCAGGCAGACGGGCGCGGCGGCGGGGGTGCCGGACTCGACGCACTCGCGCAGGATCGAGGTCAGCACGCGCGCGGCCTCGCGCGCCTCGCCCTCCAGGTAGGACGTCAACACCAGCGGCGTGAGGCCCAGCCGCCGCGCCTCCTGCGCCGCCGCCTCGATCGTCCAGCGGTTGCTGCCGATGACGCGGGTCACCACGCGGCGGAACAGCACGTCGCCCGGCTTGGGTGTCTCGGGCACGTCGCCGGCGGCGCCCGCCTCCAGGTGGCGCCGGACGCGCTTGGGCACCGCGGCCAGGATGCCGCGCGAGCGCAGGACGCCGAGCGCGTCTTCGTACGTCGTCGGATCGGGCACCGTCGGCCCGGAGGCGATGGTGCTGAGGTCGTCGCCCACGACGTCCGAGAGCACCAGGCACACCACGCGGGCCGGCGCCGCGGTGCGTGCGAGGCCGCCTCCCTTGAGGCGCGAGAGGTGCTTGCGGACGGTGTTGAGCTCGCCGATGTTGGCGCCCGAGCGCTGGAGCTGCGACGTGACCGCGGCCTTGTCCTCCAGCGAGATGCCGCGCACGGGCGAGGGCAGCAGCGCGGACGCGCCGCCCGAGATGAGCACGAGGAGCAGGTCGTCCGCGCCCAGCCCACGCGCGAGCGTCTCGATCTCCGACGCGGCCGTCTGCCCCCGCTCGTCGGGCAGGGGGTGGCGCGCGACGCGCAGGCGCGTCCGCGTGAGCGGCCGCGCGGGAGCGGACGAGTCCACCGCGATCGCCTCGGCCATCCGCTCGCCCAGCACCTCCTCGGCCGCCCGTCCCATGGCCGAGGCGGCCTTGCCCGCGGAGACCACCACCAGGCGGCCCCGACGGCCCAGGCGATAGGAGGAGCCCCCGACGTGGATCGCGTTGTCGTCCACGCGCAGATGGCGCGCCACCAGCCGGGCCGGGTCGGCCGCGTGCAGGCCCGCGGCCAGGATGTCCTTGGCCGCCTGCCGCAGGCGCCTGCGGTCCCAGCGCGGTCCGTCGGCGGCGGACGTGCTCATCGGTGGTTCATCGGCGGAAGGGACGCGCGCGTGCGGCCGCGCGTCAGTGGGATTGACGCCGGTCCTGCTCGCTCAGCCGGGTCAGGGTGTCGAAGCCCTGCAGGAGGCTCTCGGCCATCGCCTGGAAGTCGGAGCAGCAGCACACCCGCTCCAGGTCCTTCATGAGCTTGGCGTACGCGCGGTCGATCACGGCCCGGTTGCCGTCGTTGACGAGGCCGCTGCACTGCAGGTGCTCGAGGTGCCTCAGGAACTCCTCGCGGTAGAAGGCCGTCAGGGCGCGCCGCATCTCAGGGCTCGCGCTGCGTTTGTCAGGCTCCAAGGCACCTCCGGCGCTCACGGCCACGTCGGTAAAGAGCTGATTCGAGCTTAGCCAAGCGCCGCGCCCGATGTCAACCCGCGCCGCTTCAGCGGCCGAGCCGTCCGGGGCCCATCACGATGAAGCCGCCCCAGTAGAACGGATGCGCGTAGCGGCGGTCGGACTTGACCGAAAGCGCGGCCGTGCGCAGCGCGTCCGCCGTTCCGCGGCCTCCCGACAGCGCGCGGTGGAAGGCGACCATCAGCTTCGAAGTGCTCTGCGAGTCGACCTTCCACTGGCTCACGACCGTGGCGGGGCAGCCCGCGACGGCGAACGCCCAGCTGAGCCCGATCAGGCCCTCGCCGCGCCCGGGCCGTCCGCGTCCCGTCTCGCACGCGGAGAGGACCGCGACGTCGGCGCGCAGGTCCATCTCCATGATCTCCCACGCCTCGAGCAGCCCGTCCTCGGCCTCGCCGGGCGCGGGGCGCGCCAGCACCAGCTGCGAGTAGAGCGGGCTCGCGTCGTTGAGCAGGCCGTGTGCGGCGAAGTGCAGGAGCCGATGGCGTGCCGCCTCCGCCTTGACCCGCGCCTCGCGCGCCTCATCGCCGACGTACACGACGCTGCCGGCTCCGTACAGGCGGCCCAGCGCGCGCACTTCGTCCGCCGCCTCGGGCAGCGGACCCAGGTCCGCGCCGCGATGCAGGGACGCCACCTGCCGCCGCTGGCGCTCGTCCACCGTGGGATCGCCCAGCGCCAGCAGCCCGAGCGTCTGGCCCACCCGCTGGGGGCGCCGGCTCATCTCGTGGAGCGCGGTGAACGAGGGGACGTACGCGACCGCGCGGTCCTCCAGCAGGTAGCGCCCCGGCCGGCACTCGAGCGCCTGGAAGGGCAGCTCCCACAGCGGCCCGTCGGGCACGACGACGAGCCGGTCGAAGGACGGCAGCTCGCGGCGCACGGGCCCCAGCAGCGTGGCACACAGGTCCCGGGCCTGAGCGCGCACGCCCAGGTCGCGCGCGGCCAGCGCCTCGCGGAAGCGCCGCGTGCGCTCCTGCAGCGCGCGCCGGCCGGCCGCGAGGGCGTGGAGCTTCAGCGGGCCCGAGCGGGACAGGGCGAACAGGTACGTCTCGTCGTCGGTGACGGCGTAGGAGACCGCGAGGGTCCGCTCGTCGAGCAGCGCGCGCGTGTCCTCCAGGCGCCAGGGCGCCGTCTGCCCGCTCCGCGTGCGGATCTCCGGATGGGCGGCGAAGACCTCGCTGCGGAAGGCCTCGTACTGGCGCCGGGCCTCCCGCAGGGTCTCGCGCGCGGCGGCGAGCCCGGCCGGGTCGGCGGGCTCCGCCCGCTCGCGCTCCTGGGCGCGCGCGCCGGCGCGCGCGAGCGCCTCGCGCAGGGACGTCTGCCGCTCGCGCTCGGACGCCGTGAGCAGCGAGTCGAGCCGCGTCCGGCCGCCGCCCAGCGCCTCGACCAGCGCGCGGGCTCGTCCCCGCTCCGCCTGGGCCAGCGCGGTCTCCGCCCGGCCCTGGCGCGCGCTGAGCCGCATCAGGCCCTCGTACGACGAGGTGTTGAGCTCGAGGAACCTCTGCTTCTCCACCTCGTCGCCCGCCACCTGGTCGCGGAGCGCTTCGGTGGCGCGGATGGAGTGCTCGAAGGCCGCGGCCGCCTCCTCGTCCCGTCCCAGCGCGGCCAGCGCGATGCCCTTCGCGTTCCACGCGTCCGCGCGACGGCGATCGCTGTCCAGGCGCTCCGCCGCGGCCAGCGCCTCGTCGGCCGGCGGCAGCGCCGCGGGGGCGCGGCCCAGCTGCACCAGCGTGAGGGCCTGCTGGCACAGGATCGGGATCAGCGCGTCGAGGTTCCCGCCGCGGACCACACCGACCGCGCGCTCCCCTTCGGCGGCGGCCTCCTCGTTGCGGCCGTCCTCGAGCGCCAGCCGCGCCAGCTCGGAGTGCGCCAGCGCGGCCGCTTCCCGGGCGCCCCCCTTGCCGGCCAGGGCGGCCGACTCCTCCAGGCTCGCGCGCGCCTCGGCGCTCCGTCCCAGCTCGGTCAGCACGCTGGCCGCCTGCACCCGCTCGAAGATCGCGCCGAACTCGTTGCCCAGCTTCTCC
>JAICEW010000026.1 GCA_025923995.1 Vicinamibacteria bacterium
CCGTCGGCGATCGCGACGTCTTCGGTTACGGCGGGCCGCCACCGACGCTCGAGCCGCCTCCCACGATGGCCTCGGCGCCGGAGCTGCCGACG
The DNA here is from genome assembly GCA_025923995.1 of Vicinamibacteria bacterium. GTDB lineage: Bacteria > Acidobacteriota > Vicinamibacteria > Fen-336 > Fen-336 > JAICEW01. The sequence continues at coordinate 93 of JAICEW010000026.1, forward strand.
CCCGAGCCGCTGCCCACGCCCACGCCGCTGCCGCCGCTCACCGTGAAGTACATGGGCTCGGTGGAGAACGGCAAGGGGGTCAAGGTCGCGCTGTTCGTGACGGACAAGAAGGAAGTGCTGGCGGGCCAGGTGGGCGAGACGGTGATGAACCGCTTCCGCGTGATGAAGATCGGGTTCGAGTCGGTGGACGTGCAGCAGGTGGGCTTCGACCAGGTTCAGCGGCTGCCCCTCAAGCCGAATTGACGGCCAGGGGCGGCGGAGGATCGATGAGAGACAACCGGAACGCGCTCCGGATCCTTGGAGTGGTGGTGGTGGCGTCCGTCCTGCTCCCGGGCTGCAGCGCGCGCTGGGCGTACCGGCAGGGCCAGAACGAGGCCAAGAAAGGCAACTGGGACAACGCGGTCGCGCGGCTGACCAAGGCCCTCAACGAGGACCCCGACAACATCAGCTACAAGATCGCGCTGCAGAACGCGCGCGTGCAGGCCAGCCTGTTCCACCAGGACGAGGCCAGGAAGGCGCTGGCCGCCGAGGACCTGGCGAAGGCCAAGGACGAGCTCGAGATCGCGACCAAGTTCGACCCCGGCAACCGGTCGATCGCGGACGACCTGGAGATCGTGAAGGCGCGCATCGCGGGACGCGACAAGGACCTGGCGGTGATGTCGGCCTACGACAAGGCGAAGCAGGATTCCTCCAGGCGCTTTCCCATCCCCATCCTCTCGCCGCGCAGCTCCGCGCCCATCAACATGAACTTCCCCGAGCAGGGGCTCGAGAAGATCTTCGACGCGCTCGCGAAGGTCTCGGGCGTCAACATCCTGTTCGACCCCGATTTCCGCGACAAGAAGGTGACGGTGCGTTTGAGCGGCGTCTCCTTCCAGGAGGCGCTGGACCAGATCACGATGGCGCACCGGCTGTTCTACAAGGTGGTCGACCGCAACACGATCATCATCGTGCCCGAGGGCGCGGCCAAACGGCGCATCTACGACGACATCTTCCTGCGCACGTTCTACATCGAGAACGCCGAGCTCAAGGAGGTGGAGACGGTCGTGAAGACCGCGCTGGGCGCGCAGGCCAAGGTGGTGTCGAACCCCACGCTGGGCGCGCTCAACGTGATCGGCACCGTGGACGAGCTGGCCCTGGCCGAGCGGGTGATCGCGGGCAACGACAAGAGCAAGGGCGAGGTGCTGGTGGACGTGCAGATCCTGGAGGTGAACCGCAACCGCATGCGGGACTTCGGGATCGGGCTCGCCAACCACAGGGCCTCCGTCAGCCTGGCGCCCCTCTCGAACAACGTCGGCGAGAGCCTGAACATCCGGGCCCACCTGCTGTCGTCGCTGAACCTGTCGGACTGGGTCGTCAACATCCCCAACACGCTGCTCATCAACTTCCTGCAGACGGACAGCAACAGCCGCATCCTGGCCTCGCCCCGGCTGCGTGCCGCGGAGGGGAAGAAGACGACTCTGCGCGTCGGCACCGAGGTGCCGGTGCCGGTCACCACCTTCACGTCGGCGCAGCCGAACGTCGGCGGCACCTTCGCGCCCGCCACGTCCTTCCAGTACCGCAACGTCGGCGTGAACCTGGAGATGACGCCGAAGGTGAACGCGAACGGCGACATCCTGCTGGAGCTGGCGGCCGAGTTCAGCCTGTTGGGGGACAACCGGCTGGTGGCGGGCACGCTGCTGCCGACCTTCCTCACCCGCAACGTGACGGGAGTCCTGCGCCTGCGCGACGGCGAGACGAGCCTCATCGGAGGACTGCTCCAGCAGCAGGAGACCGAGTCCACGTCCGGCTTCCCCGGCGCGAGCTCCATTCCCATCCTGGGCAAGTTCCTGTCGTCGCCCCACAAGGAGCGGACGACGGCCGAGGTGGTCATCTCGATCACGCCCCATCTCGTGCGCGGGCCCAAGGTCGTGGAGGAGGACCTGACGGCGCTGCGGCTGGGGACCAAGGAGACCTTCCGCGTCGAAGGCGCGCGCGAGCCGCTCTTCGGCGAGGAGGTTCCCGAGCCGTCGCCGTCGCCGACTCCCACTCCGGGCCTCACGGTCCCCGGGCCGGAGACGGGACGGCCGCCGGGCACCGTGGCGCCGGGCCTCCCGCCTCCGGGCCAGCAGGTGACGCCGGCCGCGACGCCGCCGCCGCCGCCGATCATCCCGACGCCGCTGCCGCCCGTGTTCCCGACGCCGCCTCCGCCGGTGGACCAGCAGCCGTCGACGCCGGTGCCGGCGCCGACGCCGACGCCGATCCCGCCCGCACCCGAGACCAGCCCGGCGGACCAGGATCGCCCGCCGGGGCCGACCCCGACGCCGACGCCCTCGCTCTCGGTTCCGCCGCCGCTCGTGAGCTCAGGCAACGGGGCGGTCCGCGACGGCGATCGCGTGCGCGGCCCCGCGCGGAGCGCGAGCACACAGGCCGCGGCGCCGGCGGGGGGGCGGGCCGTCAGCGCCTCGCTCAGCCCGCCGCTGTCGAGGACGGGCGTCGGTCAGATCGTCTCGCTCTCGCTGGTGCTCACCGACCTGCAGGGCCTCGAGGGGCTGGAGATCGTGACCGCGTTCGACCCGGCGCTGCTCGAGGGGCTCGACGCGAAGGCGGGCACGCTGCTCACGGTGGACGGGTCCGCCGTGGGCATCGAGCGCACCGGCGAGGTCGGGCGCCTGCGCGTGAAGATGACGCGCCCGTCGGGCGTCGCGGGGTCGGGCATGGTGGCGAGCCTGTCGTTCAAGGCGCTGGCCCCCGGCCCGGCGGAAGTGCGGGTCGAATCCATCACCCTGACCACCGCGGCCGGGACCGTACGGCCGCCGGTGCCCGCACCGGTGACGGTGACGGTGGCCCGGTGAGAGAATCGCAAGGAGTTCGTGCCATGAACTGGAAGCCGCTCCTCCTGATGGTCGTGCTGAGCCAGATGACGTGCCACCAGGTGCCCCTGCTGGCTCCTCCCGGGACCGACATGAGCTGTGGTCCCAACCCCCCGGCCATCGCCGCCTTCAACGGCGTCTCCGTCATCTCCTGCCTCCTGATCGAAGGCGAGACCGGCACGCCGGTCGCGGACGGCACCGTCGTCCAGTTCTTCACGAACATCGGGAGGATTCCCGAGCAGGGGAAGACCAACGACGGTGTCGTGCGCGTCAACCTGGAAGCGGACGGACGGTCGGGAGAGGCCATCGTGAGGGCGGCCTCCGGCGGAGGCAGCCTTCCCACCTCGAGCAGCTCGGTCACCGTGACCACCGCGCCCGTGCAGAGGGGCGTCGCCGCGTCCGAGGCGGGATCCGTCGTCGCGCTGTCGGGTGTGATGAACACCGCGGAAGTCCGGGTCGTCATCGGCAACGCCAACGCGCGGCGGGTGCTGGTGAGCGCCAACCCGCAACGCATCACCGAGTCGCGGAGCAGCCAGATCACCGCGACCGTCTTCGACGAGTTCGGCAACCCCGTCGCCGGCGTGCCCGTGTTCTTCGGGATCGGGGACACGACGATCGTCGGCCCGTCGCCGACACCCACGCCGACGTCGACGCCGACCGCGACCCCGACGCCGGCGCCCCAGACCAACCCCGAGGGGACCAACACCGAGAGCCTCGACAGCCAGGGCACGCCCATCTACACCGACACGAACGGCCGCGCCACGGACGTGCTGCGCACGCGATGGCCGCGTGAGGGACGGCAGCGCAGCGTCACCGTGACGGTCACCGTGCCCGTCAACAACCTCACGGGCGAAGTGACCGTGACCATCAATTGAGGCTCGCGCTCGTCCTCGCCGGCATCGTCACCCTGGCCGGCGCCAGCTCCGCGCGCGCGGAGATCGCGGTGCTGGCGAACGGCGGGGTGTTCAAGGTGACCGCGCACCGCGACGAGGGCGACCTCGCCTGGCTCACCCTGAAGGACGGTGGTGAGCTGGCGGTGCCGATCGCCCACGTCCGCGGCTACGTGCCGGACGAGGTGCTGGAGGAGGTGGTGGCGGCTCCGGTCGGCTCCGACCTGCACCAGCTCGCGGCCGACGCCGCGCGCCGGCACGGGCTCGATCCCGACCTGGTGCTCGCGGTCGTGTCGGTCGAGAGCGCGTTCCGCCCCGCCGCCGTGTCCCCCAAGGGAGCGCAGGGGCTCATGCAGCTCATGCCCGGCACCGCGCGCGAGCTGGGGGTGGCCGACCCGCTCGACCCGGCGTCCAACCTGGACGGCGGCGCGCGCTACCTGCGCGCGCTCATCGCGCGTTACGACGGTGACCTCACCAAGGCGCTCGCCGCCTACAACGCCGGACCGGGCGCGGTCGACAGGCACCGAGGCGTTCCGCCCTACCGCGAGACGCGCGACTACGTGAAGAAGGTCCTCGACCGCTCGAAGGGCACCAAGGCGGCCTCGAAGAAGAAGCGGAGCTGATGGAAACGGCGGGCGCGCGTCATCGGCACGACGAGCGCGGCGCCTCGCTCGTCTCGGTGCTGGCCGGGCTCACCATCATGCTCACGATGATGGCGGCCGCGACGCCCTTCTGGCGCTACGTGATGAAGGACGCGCGCGAGGAGGAGCTGCTCTTCCGCGGCGAGCAGATCGCGCGCGCCATCGAGCGCTACCAGAAGAAGAACGGTGGCACGCTCCCGCCCAACCTCGAGATCCTGGTGCAGCGCAAGTTCCTGCGGAAGATGTACAAGGAGCCGTTCGCCAAGGACGGCAAGTGGCGCCTGGTGCGGGCGGGCGAGCCCGTGCTGCCCCCCGGCGTGCCTGGTGTGCCCACGCGGCGCCAGACGCCGCCCAGCACGATGGTCGGCCAGGCGCCCACTGCGACCATCGGCGGCACCATCACGACGGGCGGCACCGGCATCGTGGGCGTCGCCAGCTTCAGCAAGGACAAGAGCCTGCGGGTGTTCAACGGGCGCACCCAGTACAACGAGTGGATGTTCATCGCGGGCCAGCTGCGCTTCGTCGGTCCGCAGCCGGGCCCGCGTCTGCCCGGGCCTCAGGGCGGCGTCGTGCCGTCGCCAGGCGCTTCTCCGCGGCCGGGTCCGGGCTTCCGCACGGAGCCGGGTCCTGGCATGCGTCCGCAGCCGGACAGGCAGTAGTCCGGCTAGTCGTCGTCCGCGGTGCGCGTCGCCGACGCGACGTCGGCGGGCTCCGGCGCGCGCGCCGGGACGGGCGCCAGCGGTCCCAGCAGCGCGATCTGCCGATCGCGCGCTTGCTCGAACGCGGCCCGCATGGACGCGGGCACCGGCTCGGCCGGGGGCGGCTGGATGGTCAGCGGGTTCACGTAGACGCCGTTGCGCAGCGTGCGATAGTCCAGGTGCGGGCCGGTGGCGAGTCCGGTCGAGCCGACCGCTCCGATGAGCGCGCCCTGCTGGACGTGCTGGCCGTTCTTGACGGCGATGCGCGAGAGGTGGCCGTACAGCGTCTCGAGCCCGCGGCCGTGGCGGATGCGCACGGTGCGCCCGTACCCGCCGGACCAGCCCGCCAGCACCACGGTTCCGTCGGCGGCCGAGCGCACCGGCGTGCCCGTCGGCGCCGCGTAGTCGATGCCCAGGTGCGGGCGCGTGGTCTTCAGCACGGGATGGAAGCGCGCGCGGCTGAAGCCCGAGCTGATGCGCGTGAACTTGAGGGGCGAGCGGAGGAAGGTCTTGCGCAGCGGCAGGCCCTCGGGCGTGAAGTACTCCGGCCCCTTGGCGGCCTCGAAGCGGACCGCGCGCAACACGCGCTCGCCGCGCAGCAGCTCGGCCGCCAGGATCGAGCCGTAGCGGCTGAAGCGGCCCTCCAGGAACTGCTTCTCGACGGCGAGGCGGAACGAGTCGCCCTTCTGCAGCTCGGTGTTGAAGTCCACGTCCCATTCGAAGATCGCGGCCAGGTCCACCGCCAGCAGCGGCTCCTCGCCCGAGTCCTCGACCGCGCCGAACAGGCTGGAGGTGATCTCGCCCGAGACGGTCTCGACGCGCGTCTCGTACGAGCGCGTGAGGACCTCCGCCTCCAGGCTGGTCCCGTTGCGGCGGACGTGCAGCGTCCGCAGCTCGTCGATGCCGTACGTGAAGGCCGCCAGCACGCCGTCGGGGCCGAGGGTGAGGCGGAAGGGCTGGCCCACCGTCAGGCGCGCCAGGTCGTGCAGGGGACGCGCGGCGACGACCAGGTGATGGATGCCCGCGTTGCCGATCGCGTCGCCGAGGAGACTCTCGAGCGTGGCGTTGCGCGTGATGGTGCCCGCCAGCTCCTTGAGGGCCCGGGCCTGGACGCGCTCGATGGGGGCGGGGGGAAGATCGAGAACGAGGGTGCGGGGGAAGAGAACGAGTGCGATCGCGACGGCCAGCTTTCCGAGACTTCTCATCCTCGGTGAACCTCCCGGGGAATGCTTGCCGCGCGACAGGCACGACAAAACTCGCGAAAGTATACCCGCAAGATGATGCCTGTCAATGGGTTGGAGACTTATTTGTGACCTGGATCACACCGCGTCCAGATGCGCGGCCTCCGAGTCGCCCATCTGCACGCTTTGCGTGAAGTACTCACGCCACCGCCGCGTGACGAGCTTCGCGGTCGCCTCGTCCGCGCGCAGCTCGTCGGGGAAGCCCGGCTTGAGCCGCGCGTCGATCAGGATGGGCGGCTCGTAGGCGAGGTGGTTGCGGACGATGCGCTGGCTCGAGGCGTGGACGTCGGCCGCGGGCTCGAAGCGCGTGAAGGTGGTCCACAGGAAGTTCATGGGGCTGCGGGCCGCGCGCGCGGGCTCGTCGGTGAGCACGAGCAGCGGCCAGCCGGCGAAGGCGGGATGGGCCGCCAGTCGTCCGGCCGCGTCGGCATCGGTGGCGAACGCGGGCCCGCCGACCACCAGGCAGCCGCCGCAGAAGACGCGCACGTCCGTCACCTCGGGCGGAGGGGCGGTGGGGGGACGGAACTCGCGCGGCAGGTCGCGTACCGCCGGCCCCAGGCCGAGCCAGATGCCCTTCGAGCCCCGGTTCACGCTCGGCCCCGTGTAGTCCAGCGTGTCCATCGACGTGTTGCCCAGCACGTAGAGGTCGGTCTGCGGGTGGGTGCGGGCGAGCAGGTGCTCGAGCGTCGAGGGGAAGTCGCGCAGGTCGACCGGCTGGTCCGTCACCAGCAGGAACTTGGTCAGCGAGAGCTGCCCCTCGCCCAGGATGCGCAGCGCGCTCGCCATCGCCTCGCGCGCGTAGCGCTCGCGCACGACCGCCGCCGCCAGCGAGTGGTATCCGGTCTCGCCGTACGACCACAGGTCGCGCACGCCCGGCATGACCAGCGGGAACAGCGGGGAGAGCAGCTCCTGCAGCAGGTCGCCGATGAAGAAGTCCTCCTGCCTGGGCTTGCCCACGACCGTCGCGGGGTAGATCGCGTCCCGCCGGCGCGCCATCCACTCGACCTCGAAGACGGGGTAGTCGTGCCGCAGCGAGTAGTAGCCGTAGTGGTCGCCGAAGGGGCCTTCGGGCCGTCGCACGCCCGCGGGCACGCGCCCGACCAGCGCGATCTCGGCGTCGGCCACCAGGCGGTGCGCGCCCGGGCCAGGCACGAGCGGCAGCTTCCGTCCGGCCAGCAACGAGGCCAGCATCAGCTCGGGCACGTTCTCGGGCAGCGGCGCGATCGCGGCCAGGATGAGCGCGGGCGGCCCGCCCAGGAAGACGGTGGCGGGGAGGGCCTCGCCGCGCGCCTCCGCGACCGCGTGGTGGAACCCGCCGCCCTTGCCGATCTGGCAGTGCATGCCGGTCGTCCGCGCGTCGTGCACCTGGAGCCGGTACATGCCCAGGTTCGAGCCGTGGCCCTCGGGGTGCTCGGTGTACACGAGCGGCAGAGTCACGAAGGGGCCGCCGTCCTCGGGCCAGCAGGTGATGACGGGCAGCCGGTCCAGCCGGACGTCGCGGGTCACGACCTCGGTGACCGGCCCGCTCGATCGGCGCCGCGTCCCGATCCGCAGCGCGTCGCGCAGCACGTCGCGCGCACCCCAGAGCTTGCCCGCGGTGGGAGGGAGGAGGTCTCTCGCGAGCGCCGCGATCCGGCGCACCAGCTCGAGCGGCCGCGCGCCGAACGCCAGCTCGGCCCGGCGGCGGGTCCCGAACAGGTTCGTGACGAGCGGGACGTCGGACCCCTGGACGTGGGTGAAGAGCAGCGCCGGCCCGTTGGCGGCGATCACGCGCCGGTGGATCTCCGCCGCCTCCAGCCGCGCGTCCACGGTCGCCTCGACGACCGCGAGGTCGCCGTCGCGGCGCAGCTGGTCCAGGAACGAACGCAGGTCGGGGAAGGACATGAGTGCCGCGCATTCTCCCTCGTTTTCCGGGGCCCGCGCCGCGGTGATAGTCTGGAGGGCGCATGCAGACCCCACTCGCGGACTTCGCGGTCCAGGACGCGGCGCTCCAGCCGGTCCGGGACAAGGTGCTGTCGGGCAAGCGTTTGTCGTTCGAGGACGGCGTGGCGCTCTACCGCAGCCACGACCTGCTGGCCATCGGCGCGCTGGCCAACCACGTGCGCGAGCAGCGCCACGGCGACGCGGCCTACTTCGTGTGGAACACGCACATCAACCACACGAACGTGTGCGTGGCCACCTGCGACTTCTGCGCGTTCGCGGCCCGGCCCGGCGAGGCCCGCGGCTACACGATGGGGCTGCCCGAGATCCTCGCGAACGTGGAGGGCCTCCCGCAGGCCGTGCGCGAGGTGCACATCGTGGGCGGGCTGCACCCCGACCTGCCCTGGTCGTACTTCCTCGACATGATGCGCGGCATCAAGCGCGTCCGCCCGGACATCCACATCAAGGCCTTCACCGCGGTCGAGATCTTCTTCTTCCACCGGCTGTACCGCATGGGCGTCGAGCAGGTGCTGGCCGAGCTGAAGGACGCCGGGCTCGACTCCATGCCCGGGGGCGGCGCGGAGATCTTCGCCAAGGCGACGCGCGACCAGATCATCAAGGGCAAGGCCGACGAGAAGCAGTGGCTGGACGTCATGCGCGAGGCGCACCGGCAGGGCATCCCCACCAACGCGACGATGCTCTACGGCCACATCGAGTCGGTCGAAGACCGGGTCGACCACCTGCTGAAGCTGCGTGCGCTGCAGGACGAGACGGGCGGCTTCGTGACCTACATCCCGCTCGCGTTCCAGCCGTGGGAAGCGCCCGCCATGAAGCTGCCGGAGACCACGGGCTTCGACGACCTGAAGGCGATCGCGGTCGGCCGCCTGCTGCTCGACAACTTCCCGCACATCAAGTCGTACTGGATCATGATCGGGCCCCGCCTGGCGCAGGTCGGCCTCTCGTTCGGCGCGGACGACATCGACGGGACCGTGACCGAGGAGAAGATCGCACACGACGCGGGTGCGCCCACCGCGCAGAGCATGACGGTGCACGAGCTGGTGCGCCTCATCCGGGAGGCGGGGCGTCGGCCGGTGGAGCGGGACACCGTGTTCAACGTCGTCAAGGAATGGTGAGCGCACCCGTCCGCCTGGGCGTCGTCTCGTACCTCAACGCGGAGCCGCTGGTGTTCGGCCTCGAGCGCGATCCCGCCTTCGTGCTGGTGCGCGACCTGCCGTCGCGCGTGGCGTCGATGCTCGTATCGGGGGCGATCGACCTGGGCATGATCCCCTCGGCCGCGTACGCCGACGGGGACTACGCGATCGTGCCGGGCGTCGCCATCGCCAGCCGGGGGCCGGTGCGCTCCGTGCGCGTGTACCACCGCGGCCCGCTGGCCGGGGCGCGCACCGTCGCGCTCGACACCTCGAGCCGGACCAGCGTGGTGCTCGCGCGCGTGCTGCTGCGGGAGATGCTCGGACGCGAGCCCGCGTACGTGGCGATGGCGCCCGACCTGGACGCGATGCTCTCCCAGGCGGACGCGGCGCTGATGATCGGCGACCCGGCGCTCTACCACCACACGGAGGTGCCCTCCGTGGACCTGGGCCACGAGTGGACGAGGCGCACCGGGCTGCCGTTCGTCTACGCGTTCTGGGCCGGCCCGCGCGGTGCGGTGGATCCCGCCGGCGTGGCTCGCCTGCAGGAGGCGCTGCGGCAGGGGCTGGAGGCGCTGCCGGCCATCGCGGCCTCCTACAACGGGCACGGCGCGCGGCACGGTGCGTTGAACGAGTCCTATCTGCGTGCGAACATCCACTACGGCTTCGGTGCTAAGGAGCAGGCGGGCCTGCGCGAGTTCTACCGCCGGGCGCACGCCCTGGGCCTCCTGCCCGAGATCCCTGAGCTGAGGTTCCATGCCGATCGCTGAGTCGACGCGGAAGAAGGTCCTGGCGGGGGAGCGCGTCTCGCGCGAGGAGGCGGTCGCCCTCCTGCGCGACGGCGAGCTGCTGGAGCTGGGCGCGCTGGCCGACGCGGTGCGCCAGCGCCTCCATCCGGAGGGCGTCGTCACCTACATCATCGACCGCAACATCAACTACACGAACGTGTGCACGGCGCAGTGCGCGTTCTGCGCGTTCTACCGCGACCTGCCGTCGGCCGACGGGTACGTCCTCGGCAAGGCGCAGCTGGCGCAGAAGATCGAGGAGACGCTGGAGCTGGGTGGCAGCCAGATCCTCCTGCAGGGCGGCCTGCACCCGGACCTGGGCATCGAGTTCTACGAGGAGATGTTCCGCTGGATGAAGTCCTCGTATCCCTCGCTGTGGATCCACGGCCTCTCGCCGGCCGAGGTCAAGCACATCGCGAAGGTCTCGCGCCTGACGACCGAGGAGACCGTGCGGCGCCTGATCGCGGCGGGACTGGACTCGATCCCCGGCGGCGGGGCGGAGATCCTCTCCGACCGTGTGCGGGACATCATCGGCATCCACAAGGGCTCGACCGAGGACTGGCTGGAGGTGATGGAGGTCGCGCACGGCCTGGGCCTGCGCACGACCGCCACCATGATGTTCGGCCACGTGGAGACGCTCGAGGAGCGGGTCGACCACCTCCTGCACCTGCGCGACCTGCAGGACCGCACGCACGGCTTCACCGCCTTCATCGCCTGGACCTTCCAGCCGGAGAACACCGCGCTGGCGGGGGACGAGCTGACCTCGTTCCAGTACCTGCGCACGCTGGCCGTCTCGCGCATCGTGCTCGACAACTTCCCGAGCGTGCAGGCCTCGTGGGTCACGCAGGGCGGCAAGATCGGCCAGCTCTCGCTGCGCTTCGGCGCCAACGACTTCGGGAGCCTCATGATCGAGGAGAACGTCGTCTCGGCCGCGGGCGCGCACTTCCGGCTCACCGAGGCCGAGATCGCCCGCAACATCCAGGCGGCGGGCTTCGTGCCCAAGCGGCGCACGATGCACTACCAGATCGTGGGCGACCCGTACTGCTGGACGCACCCCACGCCCGCGCTGCCGGCCGAGCCGGCGGGCGCCACGTCGGTCGCCGGGTGAGCGCCGCGCTGGTCCTCGCGGGCCTGCTGGCGGCGGGCCCCGCGCCCACGCCGCAGCCGCCCGTCGAGTGGATCACCGACGAGGACGGCGTGCTGGAGCTGCTGCTCGCGCACCGCGACGACGACCGCGTGGACGGCGGGACGCTGCGGGTGGACCGGGCGAAGAGGCTCGTCACCTGGACGGGCGCGCCCAACGAGATCGGGTGCAAGCGCCGCTTCGAGGTCTCGTTCGCGGACGTGAAGTCCGTCGAGGAGGAGCGCACGCTCCCCGGATTCCATCTGGAGCTGCGGGAGGGCAAGCCCAAGGGCTGGACACTGATGCCGCTGCCCCACGTGACCTACCTGCTGAAGGATCCCTCGGTGAAGGAGGGCGACCTGCAGCAGCGCGCCAACGACGCGGGCCTGGTGGGACCCGACGGGGCGCCGCTGCGCATCGGCGGCGAGGCCGGCGGCGTGGGTCCCCGCGTCAAGAAGCGCGAGCTGCCGGACGAGGTGGACCGCGACGTCCGCAAGGCGATCACGGTCCTGCGCGACGCGCTGGCGTCGGGCGGCGAATAGCTCCTACTTCAGCTGCTCCAGCGCCTTCTTCGCGGTCTCCGCCTGCGGTGAGGTGGGCCCCAGCTCCACGACCTTCTTGAAGTCCGCCTTGGCCTCGGCCGTCTTGCCCGTGCCCAGGTAGGCCAGGCCCCGCTGGAAGTAGCCGTCCACGTAGGACGGGTCCAGCGTCACCGACTTCGTGAGGTAGGGGATCGCGTCCTCGGCCTTGCCCTGGTTCAGCAGGATGACAGCGACGTTGTAGAAGATCTCGGGATCGCTCACCGCGGTCTCGTCGATGGTCTTGAGGACGGCCATCCCGCGGTCGAGCTGGTTGGCGCGCAGCGCCTCCTGCGCCAGCAGGATCTTGACCTTCACGTTCGACGGGTCGGCGTCGCTCACGAACTGCAGGTGCTCGGCCGACTTCCCGTAGTCGCCCTCCTGGCTGTAGCAGCGCGCGATCATCTCGTGCAGCGTGGCCGACAGCTCGGGCTTGAGGGCCAGCACCTTCTCGTACTCCGCGCGCGCCTCCGCGAACTTGCCTTCCTTGTAGGCGGCGTCGCCCTTCTGGACGGCGGCGAGCAGCTCCGGCGAGGGGCCCGAGGGGGCCGCGCGGTCCAGCCGCACCTCCAGAGGAGGCACGCGCGCCGATTCCGCCGGGAGGTTGATGTAGACCTGCTTGAGCGCGAAGCCGGGGGCCTCGATGTCGGCGTTCCACTTGCCGGACACGATGCCGCCGACGGCCCACTTGCCCTTCTTGTCGGTCTTGAGGGGGCTCGGGCCCCCGCCGCGCTCCGGCAGGTCGAGCTTCACGGTCGCGCCCTCGATGGGCTTGCCGTCGGGGTCGAGCACCTTGCCCTCCAGGCGCCCCAGGCCCTTCCAGTCCTGCGCGCCGAGAGGCGCCGCGATCAGTACCGCCGCGAGCGCCAGAGCCAGCCGATGGTTCAAGTGCATGATCGTGTCGAGCCTCACGTGAGGATTATATCGACGACCCGAACGGACAACGGCCCTGGGGATTCCCCCAGGGCCGTCAGGTCCGTGTTCCCCGGCGAGCGAAGCCGACTTGCCGCGCGTCTTCGATGCGAAGCCGCGCGGCTCGACCTCGCTCGCGCTCGGGCGTCACGTCGGCGCAGCGAGCGAGGGGTGCGGGGAGGCCGTGTGGGCCTCCCCGCTACGAAAGGACTAGAAGCCGAGCCTCATGCCGAAGCGCAGGATGCGCGGGCTCAGGTAGTCCGTCAGCTCGTTGAAGCGGGCCGAGCCGAGGTTGCGCTGGCGGTTGAGCTCCGTGTTGCTGTTGAACACGTTGAACAGGTCCGCCGTGAAGGTCATGTTGGCCCCGCCGGCGCGCAGGTTCTTCGCCAGGCGCAGGTCGAGGTTCCAGAGGTCCTCGAAGCGCTCGCTGTCGACATTCGGCGTCACCAGGACGCGCTGCGTGCCGTCCAGACCCAGAGCCACGTTCTGGAAGAACGGGAACGGGGTGCCCTGCTTGCCGAGCAGCGATGCCGCGATCTCCATGTTCCAGGGGAGCTGGTAGAGCGCATTGGCGTTGACGGCCCACTTGCCGTTGATGAACACGTCGCCGGCGCCGCTGCCGGCGCTGCGGGAGCCGACCTGGCCGCCGCTGTTCAGCGTGTCCACGTCGAGGCGGGTCGGGTTGCCGGCGGCCACGCCGCCGCGCTCCTCGTCCACGACGACGGGAACGGCGGCGTCGTAGTACTCCTTGTGGTCGTTCCACCCCAGCGCCAGGCGGAACATCCACTTGTTGGAGAGGCGCTTGGTGGCCGAGAACTCGACGCCGTTGAACTTCTGGGAGTAGTCGTCGGAGTTGGTCGCGAAGCGGCCGTTGTTGCCGGCCGTCACCGCGGCGGCGATCGGGTTGAACGTCTGGATGGCGTACGGCGTGCCGTCCGGCAGGTTGCCGCGGGCAACGGTGCCCGCCACGTAGTCGCTCGCGTCCATCCCGATGCGCGGGTAGGTCAGGAAGCGGTCGTAGCTCCGGTAGGTGTAGCTCACCGACACGGCGAAGTCGGGGAAGAGCTCGTGGTCGATGCCGGCCACGATCTCACGCGTGCGCGGCGCCGCCAGGTCGGCGTCGATCTGGTTGGCCGACAGCGCGTTCGTCGGGTTCGCCGGGTTGAAACCGCCGCCGGACGCGAGCGGAGCGCCGGTGGCGGTGACCTCGTTCGGCTGCGCGAAGTGGTCGCCGTTGAGGTCGCGCCACGGGTACTCGGCCCAGCCCTGGTTGCCGCTGGGGTTGGCGTAGCCGACCGTGCCCGTGTCCAGCTGCGTGACGTACTGCGCGAAGTTCGCGCGCACCAGCGTCTTGCGCGAGTCGTTCACCGCGAAGGTGAACCCGGCGCGCGGCGAGAAGTCGTTCCAGGTGAACGGCGCGTCGTAACCCAGGAAGCTGATGCCCGGCACGAGGTTGGGGAACGCGCCGTTGCCCTGCACGTCCGACGCGACGGCCGTGCCGCCCTGGCGGTCCCAGCGCACGCCGACGTTCAGCGTGAGCCGGTCCTTGGTGAAGGTGTCGCCGATGTAGCCGCTCCAGTACCACGTCTGGTTGATGCCGAGACCCTCGCGGTTGACGCGGGCGCGCTGGTTGGTGAGCGAGATGTCGTACGCGACGACCTGGTCGCCCGGCCAGAGCGTCTGGGTGAGCGCTTCGGTCTTGCGCCAGCCGCCGCCGAACTTGATCTCGTGGTTGCCGCCCATCCCGTTGGCGAAGTAGCTGCCGTCGACGTTGACGGTGTGCTGCGGGCGGACGTTGCGCGAGAGCTGTGTCGTGCCGAAGGTCTGGCCGAGGCGCGCGGCGATGCCGGCCTGCTCGTCGAGGCCGCCCACGGGCTCGAGCTTGAAGCCCGTCCCGTAGTAGGCGTACTTGGCGTTCAGGAAGAAGCTGGGGGAGAAGACGTGGTTGTCCTCGATCTTCCAGAAGCCGTGGAACGGGTTGTCCGGGAAGTCGTTGTCCTGGTTCCAGGTCGCGCTGGCGGGCTCGACGCAGCCGGCGCAGGCGCCGGGGGCGCGCCCGTACTTGGCCTTGGAGCCGAGGAACCACAGGACGCTGACCATGTCGCTGCCGCTGGCCTGCCAGTTCATCTTCGCGTTGAAGTCCTTGAGCAGCGTCTTGTCGACGAGGTTGCCCGCAGAGCGGACCAGCCGGATGTCCTGCTTGCCGTAGGAGCCCCAGAACCAGAGCTTGTCCTTGATGATCGGCCCGCCCAGGTCGAACCCGTAGTCGGCGATCTGCTTGTTGTGGTTGGCCTGCTCGTCCGTGATCGGCCGGGCCCCGGCCGCGACGTACGCGGGCGGCGGGTTCTTGAGCTCCTCGGGCGTGTTGGCCGAGCCGAGGTCCTCGTGAGTGAAGTAGCCGCGCAGCGTGCCGTGGAACGCGTTGGTGCCGCGCTTGGTCACGAAGTTGAGGCCGACGCCGCCGGTGCTCTGGCGGATGTCGTTGCCGCTGGTCGTGATCTGGATCTCCTCGAACGCGTCGTAGTCGAAGTACGTCGGCGACGCGCCGATGGCGGCCATGTCGGTGATGTTCACACCGTCCAGGTTCCACACCGCGTCCGCGCGGGCCGAGCCCTTGGCGGCGAAGGAGGACTGCTGTCCGCTCTCGTTGCCGGCCACGTTCACGCGGTCCATGATCACGCCCGGGACGGTGCGGAGGAGGGCCCACGGGTCGCGCGAGTTGGGGACCTTCGCCAGCTCGTCCTGCGTGAAGGTCGTGGTGGTGCCGATGCGCTTGGTGTCGATGACAGGCGTCTCGGCGTCGACCGTGATCGTCTCCTCCATGGAGGCGACCTTCATCCCGAACGTGAGGTTGACGTTCGAGCCGGTGTTGACGATCACCTCGCGGTTCACGGTCGCGAAGCCCGCCAGGGTGACCGCCAGCTTGTAGGTGCCGGGGTCCAGGTTCAGAAAGCGGAAGTTGCCCGCGGAGTCGGCAGTGGTGGACCGGCTGCCGATGGTGACGCCGGAAATGGTCACGCTGGCGCCCGGCAGCGCTCCGCCCTGCTCGTCGTTGACGATTCCGTACACGTTCCCGGTGGCCAGCTGGGCCCAGGCCGCCGGAACGGTGCTGAGCAGCAAGGCCAGAGCCAGGACCAGACCTCGTCTCATAGAGACTCCTCCTTAACCAACAGTTTGGGAACCCACTACTTCGTCCGAAGGAACTCGCTGAATCCGCTTTGTGGAGCAATCGGCACGCCAGGACCTGAAGGGCTGGCAAAGAGCCGTAAGCTATTATCGTTCCTTCACTTGGATGGATGTTCAACAGATTGGGGCCGCGAGTGGATCCAAGAACCCGGATAAGGCTGGTCCCTCACGTACAGATCGCTGGATCCGTAGATCGGTCTTTACCTGCCAACAGGGGCGTGCATACACTGTCGGGTCCCATGCGTCGAGCTCTTGCGGTAGCCGTCGTGTCCGCTGTCATGGCGCAGGACGCGTCCGCGCAGGCTCCCGCGGCGTCGCGGGCCCAGCCCACCTTCGAGTCCGGCATCACCGTCGTCTCCCTGCCCGTGTACGTGACGGACTCCAAGGGGCGCTCGGTGACGGGCCTCGAGGCGGAGGACTTCGTCGTCGAGGACAACGGCCGCGCCGTGCGCGTCGTCGGCTTCCGCGAGATCGACGCGCAGGAGCCGGTGGTCGAGGCGTCCGACCTGCCGCCCGAGGCGCGGCGGCAGTTCCTGCTGCTGTTCGACCTGTCGTTCACGGGCGTCGGCGGGCTCATGCGCTCGCGCCGCGCCGCGTACGACTTCATCCGCAACGGCCTGGGCCCTTCGGACCTGGTCTCGGTCGCGACGCTCTCCTCCGTGCACGGCCTCACGCTCCTGACCGCCTTCACCTCGGACCGCGGCCAGCTCCTGCGGGCCGTGGACACGCTGGGCGTGCTGCAGCGCGACCGCGCCGCCGACCCGCTGGGCCTCGCGTACGACCTCACCGAGGTCGGCGCGGCCATGGTGGACTCGCTGCCCGAGGAGGGAGCCGGCGGGTTCGAGAACTCGCTCCGCTCGATCCAGGTCCGCTACCAGCGGAGCCAGGAGATCGAGTACAGGCAGCGCGTGCTGACGCTCGTCGACTCCATGGCGACGCTCGCGAAGGCGCTCGACTCCGTGCAGGGGCGCAAGCAGGTGGTCTTCCTCTCCAACGGGTTCGACGACACGGTCCTGGCCGGCGAGCAGGGCCGCCAGGCGCAGGTCGACGCGGAAGCGGTGGCGCGTGGACGGGTGTGGGAGGTGCCATCCGACAGCCGCTTCGGCGACTCGGGCGTCCGCCAGCAGATGACGGACATGCTGCGCTCCTTCTCCAGCTCCGACGCGGTCGTCCATACCGTGGACCTCTCGGGGCTCTACGCGCGAGGCGACGCGCGGTCCGGCCAGGGCGAGGTCCTCTACCGCTCGGGCCGCGAGTCCCTCTCGAACATGGCGACCCTCTCCGGAGGACGGCTGTTCAAGGACGTCAACGACGTGAGCGTGGTGTTCCGCGAGCTGTCCGAGATGAGCCGCCACTACTACCTGCTGGCCTTCGAGCCGGAGGAGGCGGCGCGGCCCGGCCGCTTCCACAAGCTCAAGGTCAAGGTGAAGCTCAAGAGCACGAGCGTCTCGCACCGCAGCGGCTACTTCGAGCGGCCCGAGTACAAGGCGCGCTCGCCGCTGGCCCGCCGCTTCGAGGCGGCCGAGATGATCGCCAAGGACGCCGGGCCGCGCGAGATCCCCCTGTCGGTGCTGGCGCTGCCGTACGTGCGCTCGGCGGGCAAGGTCGCGGTTCCGGTGGTGCTGGAGGCGTCCGGCAAATCGCTGCTCACGGGCGGCCCGCAGGACAGGCTCGGCCTCGAGCTGTACGGCTACGCGATCGGCGAGCAGGGCGAGGTGCAGGACTTCGTGGCGCTCGTGTCCAACCTGGAGCTGGCCAAGGTCGGGGACCGCATCCGGCAGACCGGCCTGCAGGCGCACGCGACCTTCACGCTGCCCCCGGGACGGCACAGCCTGCGCTTCCTGCTGCGCGACGTCGTGAGCGGCCGCAGCGCGACGCACTGGATGGAGGTCTCGATCCCGGAGCGGACGCCGAACGAGGTGGTGCTGCTGCCGCCCATGTTCATGGACGACCCCGCGCGCTGGCTGATCCTGCAGGCACCGTCGCGCGCCACCAAGGCGTCGTCCTCGCCGTTCCAGGTCGCGCACGACGTCTTCGCGCCGCGCCCCCGGCCCGTCATCGCGAACGGACGCGAGGAGCGCGTGTGCCTGCTGGCCCTGGACGGCAACCGCCAGTACGACGCCGGCGCGTCCTTCGAGATCGTCCCATCGCTGCTCGACGGCGGAGGCGGCCTCGTGCCCTTCGGCGACTTCCGGCTCACGCAGGCGGTGGCGGGCGAGGACGGCTACCGCCGGTTCGTGCTGGCGTTCACGCCCGCGGGCATCGGGGCGGGCGACTACAGCCTGCGCGTGCGCGTGCGCGACCCGTCTTCCGGACGCGTCGGCGAGTCGTTCCAGGCCGTCCGCGTGGAGTAACCTCCGCTCGTTGACGATCTACTCCGCCTCCTGGGTCGTGCCCGTCACGCGTCCGCCCATTCCCGGGGGGCGCGTCGCGATCGAGGGACGACACGTCTCGTGGGTGGGCCGTCCCGGGGACCCGGGAGAGCCGCGCGGCCGCGTCCACGATCTCGGTCCCGGCGTCCTCATCCCCGGGCTCGTGAACGCGCACTGCCACCTCGAGCTCTCGCACCTGGCCGGCCTGGCCGAGCGAGCGCCGGCCGGCTTCGTGCCCTGGGTCGAGTCCCTCATGGCCGAGCGGGGCCCGGGCAGCGCGGAGGAGGTCCGCGCGGCCACGCGACGCGCGATCCGGCAGCTGGAGTCGACCGGCACGGTCGCCGTCGGGGACGTCTCGAACGCGCTCGCGCACCTCGACCTGCTCGAGGAGTCGCACCTGCGCGTCGTCGTGTTCTACGAGCTGCTGGGCTGGGATCCCGGCCGGGCGGAGCGGATCCTGGCCGGCGCCGCCGACGTGATGGCGCTGGCCGCGCGTCCGGAGCTGCGCACGCGGGTGAAGATCGCCGCCCATGCGCCGTACTCGGTCTCGCCGGCGCTGATGGCGGGGATCGTCAGGCGCGGCGGCCCGGCCGCGATGCACCTGGCGGAGTCGCCGGAAGAGACCCGCTTCCTGGCGCAGGGGGACGGCGCGTGGCGCGCGTTCCTGGGCCGGCGCGGGCTGGGCCACGTCCCGTTCGAGGCGCCGGGCGTCAGCCCCGTCGCCCACGTGGACGCGATGGGCGGCCTGCGCGAGGGGATGGTGGCCGCGCACTGCGTGCAGGTGGACGAGGCGGACTGCGCGCTGCTCGCGCGGCGCGGGGTCTTCGTGGCCGTGTGCCCGCGCAGCAACCAGGGGCTGCGCGTCGGGATGGCGCCGGTGCGCCGGCTGCTGGCGGCCGGCGTCCGCCTCTGCCTGGGCACCGACAGCCTGGCCAGCGCACCCACGCTCGACCTCATGGCCGACATGGCGCTCGTGCAGTCGCAGTTCCCCGAGCTGTCGCCGGAGGTGGTGGTGCGCATGGCCACGCTGGGCGGAGCCGAGGCGCTCGGGCTGCCCGAGCTGGGCGCGATCGAGCCGGGCCGCAGCGCGGAGCTGGCCTTCGTGCCCGCGAGCGGCGCGCCGCCGGACCCGCTGCGCTTCCTCACCTCGGGCGCGGCGCAGGCGGGTCCGCTGCCCGCATGAGCACGCTCATCGACCGCGCGGTCGCCTACGGCCGGATGGTCAAGCTCTCGCACTCCGTCTTCGCCCTGCCCTTCGCGCTGGCGTCGGCGGTGCTGGCGGGAGGCGGCCGCGTGGCCTGGCGGACGCTGGCGTGGATCGTGGTCGCGATGGTGGGCGCGCGCAGCGCCGCGATGGGCTTCAACCGCCTGGCCGACCAGGCCCTCGATGCGCGCAACCCGCGCACCGCGAGCCGGGAGCTGCCGCGCGGCGTGCTCTCGCGCGCGAGCGTCTGGGTGTTCGTGCTCCTCTCCGCGGCCCTGTTCGTGCTCGCGGCGGCGATGCTGAACCCACTCTGCCTCGCGCTCTCGCCGGTCGCGCTGGCGATCGTGCTCGGCTACTCGTACACGAAGCGCTTCACGTCGCTGTCGCACGTGGTGCTGGGCCTGGCGCTGGCGGTCGCGCCCGTGGGCGCGTGGCTCGCGGTGCGCGGGCGCTTCGACGCCACGCCGATCGTGCTGGGCCTCGGGGTGCTGGCCTGGGTGGCGGGGTTCGACACGATCTACTCCTGCCAGGACGCCGCGTTCGACCGCAGCGTGGGGCTGCACTCCCTGCCGGCGCGGATCGGGGTCGCGGGGGCGCTGCGTATGGCGCGCGTCTTCCACGCGATCGCCGCCGTCCACCTCCTCGGTGTGTACGGCCTCGAGCCGCTCCATCCGGTCTACCTGGCTGGCATGGCGGCGGTCGCGGCCGGGCTCGCCTACGAGCACTCGCTGGTGAGGGCCGACGACCTCTCGAGGGTCGACGCGGCGTTCTTCCTCGTGAACGGCTGGATCAGCGTCGGCTACCTCGCGCTGACCTTCGTGGCCCGGCGGCTCGCGTGAGGCGTGACGCTATAATCCCGCGCGTGCCTCCCCTGAAGGTGTCGTGCCGCCGGCCGCGGCCATGACGGTCGGGCCGGACCGGGCCACGCCCGTTCCCGGCCGGCCGGAGCAGGCGGCGGTGCGCTCGATGTTCGACCGCATCGCGCCGCGGTACGACCTGCTCAACCGCGTGCTGTCGGCGGGGACGGACGTGCGCTGGCGTCGCGCGGCGGTCGACCTGCTCGAGCTCCCGCCGGCCGGCCGCGTGCTCGACCTGTGCACGGGAACGGCCGACCTGCTGATCGAGGCGCTCGGGCGCGACGACGCGGCGCGGGGCGTGGGCGTCGACCTCTCGAGCGGCATGCTCGAGCGCGGCGCGCGCAAGCTGCGCGACCAGCGGCTCGACGTGCGCGCCGGCCTGCTGGGGGGCGACGCCGAGCGCCTGCCGCTGCGCGACGACCGGTTCGACGGCGCGCTGGTGGCGTTCGGCATCCGCAACGTGTCCGACCGGCCTCGGGCCCTGCGCGAGGCGCGGCGGGTGCTCAAGCGGGGCGGCCGGCTCGTGGTCCTGGAGTTCTCGATGCCGCGCGGGATCCGGGGCGCGGCCTATCGCCTGTACTTCGGCCGCGTGCTGCCGCTCGTCGGCCGCGTCGTGAGCGGCGACGCGTCCGCATACACGTACCTGCCGGCCTCGGTCGCGGTGTTCCCGGAGCCGCCCGCGTTCGGCGCGCTCATGGAGGACGCGGGCTTCAGGGACGTGCGCTGGCGGCCCTTGACCGCCGGCATCGCGCACCTGTACCGAGGGGACGCGGCGTGAGACAGGAAGGCCCATGACCGACACCCTGCGCCGGACGGCGGAGCACCTGCTGCCGCACCGCGAAGCGCTGGCGGACGCGTGGATCGCCGCGCTGGCGCGCAGCGGCGGGCCGGCGTCCGAAGCGGCGCAGCGCGCCCAGCAGGCCGCCCTGTCGTCGCTGCTCGAGCGGCTGGCCCGGGGCGAGGTGGAATCGCTGCTGCACGACGAGGCCGCGGAGGCGCAGAAGGTGGCCCGCCAGGGCGCGAGCTTCGCGGAGCGTGCGCTCGCGATCCGCGTGTTCGACAGGTGCTGCGTGCCCTTCCTGCTGCAGGCCTGCGCCGACAAGGAGTCGCTCGCGGAGTGCCTGCTGGCGCTGGACGAGCTGGGCGACCGGCGCCTGGAGATCCTCGTGCGCGTGCAGGAGGACGAGGCCGCGCGGCGCCTCCTGGAGGCGCAGGAGCAGGCGGCGCAGGCGGCCGACCGCGCCCGCGACGTCACGCGCACGAACGACGCGCTGCGCAAGTCGGAGGCGCAGAGCGAGCGCAGGGCCGAGCTGGTCGCGCTGCTCTCGGCCGTGGTGAGGCGGCTGGCGGGCATGCTGGACGCCGAGGGGCTCATGCAGGAGGCGGCCGACACCATCCGCGCGCGCATGAACCACACGTTCGTGGCGGTGGTGATCCTGGACCACGAGGGGGTGCTGGTCGGCCGCTGGGCGGGTCGCGAGGGCGTGGGGCGCCGGAGCGCGGGCCGCACCCAGGGGCCGGCGGGCGGCGTGATCGGGCGCGCCCTGCGCAAGCGCGCGCCGCAGGTCGTGCCGGAGGTCTCGCAGGACAGGGACTACTACGCCGACGTGCCGGGGACGCGCTCCGAGATGGCCATCCCCCTGCTCGAGCACGGCGAGGTGGTGGGCGCGATGGACTTCCAGAGCGAGAAGCCCAATGCGTTCGGCCTCGACGAGGTGGCGGTGGGGGAGACGCTGGCGGAGTTCCTGGTGGTCGCCCTGCGCAACGCGCGGCTCTACGCCGAAGCGCGCCGCAACGCCTGACCGCCGTCCCAGCCGGGACTCAATCCGTTCCGGGACGGGCGCCTGAGACCGCGGCCGTTTCCCTCGTCACCGCCTCCCGCTCGAACACGTCCAGCAGGTGGGCGGCCAGGCGGTCCATCACCGGCTCGACCGCGGCTTCGCGCGCCAGGAGCCGCGAGAGGCTGGTGACGCCGCGGTCGCGGATGCCGCAGGGCACGATGAGCCCGAAGGGCGCCAGGTCGTTGCGCACGTTGAACGCGAAGCCGTGCGACGTCACCCAGCGCGCGATGCGCACGCCGATGGCGCCGATCTTCTCGCGCCCCACCCAGCAGCCCGTGCGGCCCTCGACCCGCTCCGCCTCGATGCCGTAGTCGGCGCAGGTCCGGATCATCACGGCCTCGAGGTCGCGCACGTAGCGGTGCACGTCGCGCCGATCGGGCGAGAGGTCCAGGATCGGATAGCCCACGACCTGCCCCGGGCCGTGGTAGGTGACGTCGCCACCGCGGCCGGCCTCGCACACGTCGTAGCCGCGCGCGCGCAGCTCGTCGGCGGGGAAGAGCACGTTCTCGCCGCGCGCGTTGCGGCCGAGCGTGAAGACGGGGTCGTGCTCCAGCAGCAGGAGCGTGTCCGGGATCGCGCCCGCCTGCCGCTCCTTCACGAGGCGCTCCTGCAGGGCGAGCCCGTCCGCGTAGCGGACCCGACCCAGCCGGCGCACCTCGATCGGCTTCACAAGGCCGTCTCGTCGAACTCCTGGAGGCTCTTCTTGAGGTGGGCCATGAAGCGGTCGGCGTCCGAGCCGTCCACGATGCGGTGGTCGAAGCTGAGCGCGAAGTAGGCCATGGTGCGGATGGCGATGGCGTCGTCTCGCACGACCGGGCGCTTCTCGATCGTCCCCACCCCCAGGATCGCCACCTGCGGCTGGTTGATGATCGGCGTGCCGATCAGGCTGCCGAAGACGCCCGGGTTCGTCACGGTGAAGGTTCCGCCCTGCACCTCGTCGACCTTCAGCTTCTTGCTGCGCGCGCGGTCGGCCAGGTCGCCGACCGCACGGGCCAGGCCCAGCAGGTTCTTCTCGTCCGCGTTGCGGAGCACGGGCACGATGAGGCCCCAGTCCAGAGCCACCGCCAGGCCGAGGTTGATGTCGTGCCGATAGACGATGCTGTCGCCCTCGACGCTCGAGTTGAGGATGGGGAACGCCTTGAGCGCGTCCACCGTGGCCTTGAGGATGAACGGCAGGTAGGTCAGCTTGACGCCGCTGCGCTCCTCGTACGCCGCCTTGTGCTTGTGGCGCAGCTGGTCGACGCGCGTCATGTCGACCTCGAAGAAGGTCGTCACGTGGGCGGACGTGCGCTTGGACAGCACCATGTGCTCCGCGGTCTTCTTGCGGATGGGCGACATGGGCACGACCTGGACGCGGTCGCCGGGCTTGGCGCTGGCCGGCGCGGGCGCGGGCGCTGCGGCGGCGGCCGTGGAAGGCGCGGCCGCGGGCCAGGCGGGCGTGGCCGAAGCCGCCGGTCGCGACTCCAGGTGGCCCAGGATGTCCTGCTTGGTGACGCGTCCCGAGATGCCGGTGCCGGGCACCTCGCGGATGTCCACGTTGTGCTCGGCCGCGATCTTGCGCACCACGGGGGACGAGCGCGTCTGGCGGAGCTCGTCGACGCTCATGTCGGCCCGCTCGGGTGCCGCGGGCGCGGGCTGCGGAGCGGGACCGGGCGTTCCGTCGGCCTGCGCCGCCTTCGCTTCGGGCGCGGGCGTCGCACTCGCGGCCGGAGGGGGTGGTGGCGCGGGCGCGGCCTGGACGGGCGGAGCCGGGGGTGGCGGCGCCGCGGGCGCAGGCGCGGGAGCCGGCGGCGGGGCGGCTGCGGCGGGCGCGGGCGGAGCCGTGGGAGGAGCGGGCGCAGCGGGAGGCGCTGCAGGCGCGGGAGCAGGAGCCGGAGCCGGCGGCGCGGCGGCCGGAGCCGGAGCCGGCGCCGCTGCCGCCTCGCCCTCGGCCGTGATCACTCCGACGACCGTGTTGATGGGCACGGTCGTCCCGGGCTGCACGCGGATCTCCTTGAGCACGCCCGCGGCCGGAGCCGGGATCTCGGCGTCCACCTTGTCGGTCGAGATCTCGAAGAGGGGCTCGTCGCGCTCGACCTTGTCACCGACGTTCTTCATCCACTTGGTGATGGTGCCTTCGGCGATCGACTCGCCCATCTGCGGCATGATCACGTCGGTCATATCGCTAACCTCGATGCTCTAATCAACCACAAAGGCCCGGGCCCCTCAATAGTCCGCCAGCGCGCGGATGGCCTGCCCGACCTTGTCCGCGTTGGGCAGGAAGTACTCCTCGAGCGGCGGCGAGTAGGGAACGGGCGTGTCGGGCGGGGCCACGCGCATGACGGGCGCGTCGAGGTGCTCGAAGGCGCGCTCGGCCACGAGCGCCGCGATCTCGCCGCCCGGGCCGCCGGTGCGCGTCGCCTCGTGCAGCACCATGACCTTGCCCGTCTTGGCCGCGCTCCGCAGGATGGCCGCTTCGTCGAGCGGCAGCAGCGTGCGCAGGTCCACCACCTCGACCTCGATGCCGTCCTTCGCCGCGGCCTCGGCGGCCTCCAGCGCGACCTGGAGCATCGCCGCGTAGGTCAGGATGGTGACGTGCCGGCCCGGCCGCGCCACGCGGGCCTGGCCGATGGGCACCACGTGATCGCCGTCCGGCACGTCCTCCTTGAGCCGCCGGTACAGGAACTTGTGCTCGAGGTAGATCACGGGAT
This sequence comes from Vicinamibacteria bacterium, assembly GCA_025923995.1. GTDB lineage: Bacteria > Acidobacteriota > Vicinamibacteria > Fen-336 > Fen-336 > JAICEW01. Next base: position 25,028 of record JAICEW010000026.1, read on the forward strand.
CGGGGTCGCGGATGGCGGCGGTCATCAGGCCCTTCGCGTCCGACGGAGTGGCGGGCGCGACGATCTTGAGGCCCGGCACGTTCATGAAGTACGACTCGGGGTTCTGGCTGTGGAAGGGCCCCCCGTGCACGCCGCCGCCGCACGGCCCGCGCACCACGATGGGCACGCCGCCGCCCCAGCGGTAACGGCTCTTGGCGGCGTAGTTCACGAGCATGTCGAAGGCGCACGAGATGAAGTCGATGAACTGCATCTCCGCGATCGGGCGCATGCCCATGAGGGCGGCGCCGATCGACGCGCCCACGATGGCCGACTCGCTGATGGGCGTGTCGATGACGCGCGTGTCTCCGAACCTCTCCAGGAACCCCGCGGTCACGCGGAACGCGCCGCCGTAGGTCCCGACGTCCTCGCCGATGACGAAGACGCGCGGGTCCTTCTCCATCTCCTCGAGCATGGCCGCGCGGATGGCCTCGAGGTAGGTGAGGACCGCCATCAGGAGGCGCCCTTCCGCCGCCACCACTCCTCGACCAGCGGCGGCACCGGAGAGGCCACGTCGCGGTCGCCGTACACGCCGGGCAGGGCGGTCTCGGGCGCGGGGAAGGGGCTCGCCTCGGCGAACGCGACGTCCGCGTCGAGCGAGTGCTCCAGCGACGCCACCAGGCCGTCCAGCTCCGGCTGCGTCGCCGCTCCCGACTGCAGCAGATGGCGCTCGAAGGCCGCGATGGGATCCTTCAGGGCCCAGGCCTCGACCATCTCGCGCGGCACGTACTTCATGTCGTCGTGCTCGGCGTGGCCGCGCATGCGCATGGTGTCGGCCTCGATCAGCGTGGGGCCCTGCCCGTCGCGCGCGCGCTCGATGGCCTTGCGCGTGACCTCGTAGACCGCCAGCACGTCGTTGCCGTCCACGGTGTCGCCGAAGCAGCCGTAGGCCTGCGCCCGGTCCACGATGCGCGTGTTGGCCATCTGCTTCGCGGTCGGCGTGGAGTAGGCCCACTTGTTGTTCTCGGCGATCACGACCAGCGCGGCCTTCTGCACGCACGCGAAGTTGAGCCCCTCGTGGAAGGCGCCGGTCGAGGTGCCGCCGTCGCCGATCCAGGTGAGCGCGACCGTCCTGCGTCCCTGCATGCGCTCGGCGATGGCCGCGCCGGCCAGGATCGGGACCATGTCGCCCAGCATCGAGATCACGGCGATGTTGCTGCCGTCCTCGCGCAGCCAGCCGAAGTGCGTGTTGAGGTCGCGGCCGGCCGTGGGGCCCGCCGCCCGGGCCATGTACTGGCACAACACGTCGCGCGGCCGTCCGCCGCGCACGAAGATCGCGCCCAGGTTGCGGATGAGCGGCGTCATGACGTCGCCGCGGTCGAGCGCGTAGGCCGCTCCTACGGAGCAGGCCTCCTGGCCCAGGCTCCGGTACAGCCCGCCGACCACCTTGCCCTGCCGGTAGAGGTTGGTGAGCTTCTCCTCCACCATGCGGTTGAGCTTCAGGTAGTGGTAGAGCTCGAGCAGCTGCAGCTTCCCGAGCTGGCCGGCGGGCGGCTTGGCCAAGCTAGGCGTCGATGGCGTGGCCGTAGACGGCCTCCGCGGCCTGCATGAGCGTCTCGGAGAGGGTCGGGTGCGGGTGCATCGTGCGCGAGATGGCCTCGGTCGTGGCCTCCAGCTGGAGCGCCACGCAGGCCTCGGCGATGAGGTCGGTCGCGTGCGGCCCGATCATGTGCACGCCCAGCACCTCGTCGTACTTCGCTTCCGACACCACCTTCACGAACCCGCCGTCGTGACCCACGATGCGGGGCTTGGCCAGGTTGCCGAAGTTGAACTTGCCGACCTTGACGTCGTAGCCGCGCTTCCTGGCCTCGGCTTCCGTGAGGCCCACGCCGGCCACCTCGGGCTGGCAGTAGGTGGCGGAGGGGACGCGGTCGTAGTTGAGCGGCTCGGTCTTCTTGCCCGCCAGCCGCTCCGCGACGCCGATGCCCTCGAAGGACGCGACGTGCGCGAGCTGCGGGTGCGGCTTGCCGTCGATCGTGACCACGTCGCCGATCGCGTAGATGCCGGGCTCGTCGGTGGCCAGGGAGGCGTTGGTGCGCACGTAGCCCTTCTCCAGCTGCACCTTGGTGGACTCGAGGTTGAGCCCGTCGGTGACCGGGCCGCGGCCGACCGCGACCAGCAGCAGCTCCGCGGTCACGCTCTTGGCCTCCCCCCCGGCGTTGCGGAAGGCGACCTCGACGCCGTGCGCGGTCTTGAGCGCGCCCTCGGTGCGCGCGCCCGTGTGGATGGTCATGGACTTGCCCAGGAGCTTGCCGGCCTCGGCCGAGATCTCCTCGTCCTCCAGGGGCAGCACACGCGGGAGCAGCTCGATCACGGTCGTGGCCGCGCCGAAGCGGGCGAAGATCGACGCGAACTCCATCCCGACCGCGCCCGCGCCGATGACGACCAGGCTCTTCGGGGCCTGCTTGAGCTCCAGGATCTCGTCCGACGTCAGGATCGCGCTGCCGTCCGGGGTCAGGCCCGGCAGGGTCCGGGGCCGGGAGCCGGTGGCCAGGATCACGTTCTTCGTGGCCACCTTCGTCTCGCTGCCGTCGGCCGCCTTCACGACCACCGCCTTGCCGCCCTCCAGCCGGCCGTGGCCCTTGAAGAGGGTGATCTTGTTCTTCTTGAACAGGTAGCCCTCGATGCCCTTCGACAGCCGCGTCACGATGCGCTGCTTGCGTGCCATGAGGGCCGCGAAGTCGATCCCGATGTTGTCGGCGACGATGCCGTACTCCTTGCCGTGCTTGAGGTCCTCGTAGAGGTCGGCGGTGTGGAGCAGCGCCTTGGTCGGGATGCAGCCCCGGAGGAGGCACGTGCCACCGGTGCCCAGGGGGTCCCGCTCGACACAGGCGACCTTGAGCCCCATCTGGGAGGCGCGGATGGCCGCGACGTAGCCCCCGGGGCCGCTGCCGATCACGGTGACGTCGAACTCTTCGCTGCTCAAGCGCTTCCTCCTTGGGGCAACCGGCCCAAGTTATCAGGAACCGCCCAGGGTGACAAGGGAACCTGGTCCCGGTTCGGGACTCTCGACGGGTGTCCACGCGACAAGGAGGCCCCGATGACGCTGAGAGCCGCGATCGCCACGGTCGCCCTGGCCCTGACCGCGCTGCCCGCCGCGGCGAACGACCCCTGGGAGCTCGATCCCCAGGACGACAGCCAGGCCGCCCGCGCGCACATCCTGCCCGGCCAGGTCCAGACCGGGCGTGACCTCGAAGGCGGAGGCGCCGCGGCCATCGACCAGGATTGGGTCAAGATCTACTCGCAGCCCCGCCATTCGTACGAGGCCAGGGTGAGCGGCGGCCCCCTCTGGTCACAGGGAGGGTTCGTGGGCGCCCAGCTGGACCTGATGGATGCGACGCCCGCGGTGCTCGCCGCCGCAAACGGCGACGAGTTCGCGAACCTCAGGGGCCAGAGCGTCCGTTGGATCGTGGGGGGGCCGAACCCGACGGAGTGGCTCCTCCGCATGACCGGTCCCCCTGCAGCGCAGACGGCGGTGCCGTACACGCTGGAGCTGCACGACACGACCTACTCCATCCCGCGCTGGAACAACACCGGGACCCAGAGCACCTTCTTCTTCATCCAGAACAACAAGGGGCTGCCCGTCAGCGGGAACATCTACTTCTTCAACGCCTCCGGAACGATGCTGCACGACCGCTCCTTCGCGCTGCCGGCCAATGCCCTCCTGGTGTTGAACACGAGCACGATCACGCCGATCTTCGGCTCGAGCGGCTCGGCCCTGGTCGCGCACGGCGGAGGCCGGGGCGCACTTTCCGGCAAGGCGGTGGCACTCGAGCCGGCGACGGGGTTCACCTTCGACACCGCGATGACGCCCGTCCAGCCCTGACGTCGCACCCCCCGGCGGGGGCGACCGGTCTGCTAGACTATCGGTTCTCCGATGAGCGAACCGGTCGTCCTGATCGCGTGCATCGTGCTGTGCCTGCTGGGGAACGGCTTCTTCTCCGGGAGCGAGATCGCCGTCATCTCGGCCCGCCGCAGCATGGTCGAGGCGCGCATCGCGGCCGGCAGCCGCGCGGCCCGGCGGCTGAAGCACCTGCACGAGAACCTCGACGACTTCCTGGCCACGGTCCAGATCGGGGTCACGCTCATGGGCACGCTGGCCGGCGTGCTCGGCGGCTACCTGGCCAAGCTGTTCATCGAGCCCGCGATCGCCTCGTCGGCGGTGGGCCGCTGGATCAGCCCCACCCTCGGCGCGACCTTCCTCGCGGGCGGCGGCATCGTCTTCGTCGAGCTGATCCTGGGCGAGCTGGTCCCCAAGGCGCTCGCCCTGCGCTTCACGGAGACGGCCTCGCTGCTGGTCGCGCCGGTGTTCGACGTCATGGCGCGCTGGTCGCGCTGGCTGGTGCGGACCCTCACGGGGACCACGCGCGCGGTCCTGAGGCTGTTCGGGATCGCGGACACGGGACATCGCGCGTTCACGTCGACCGAGGAGATCCGTCACCTGGTGGCGGAGGGCCGCGAGCAGGGCGTCATCGACGACACCGAGATGGAGATCATCCACAGCGTGATCCAGTTCTCGGAGACGCCGGTCAAGAAGGTCATGGTGCCCCGGCCCAAGATCTTCGCGCTCGACATCGACACGCCCCCGGGCGAGGTGGAGCGGCTGATCGTCGAGGCGGGCTTCTCGCGCATCCCCGTCTACGAGGCGTCGGTCGACAACATGGTCGGGCTCGTCTTCATCAAGGACGTGCTCCGGCTGCTGGAGAAGCGCCAGCCGGTCGTGCTGCGCAAGATCCGCCATCCCGTGCACCTGGTGCCCGAGACCAAGCAGGTGGGGGAGCTGCTGAAGGAGCTGCAGAAGCGCCGGACGCACATGGCGCTGGTGATCGACGAGCACGGCTCCGTCACCGGGCTGGTCACGCTCGAGGACCTGCTGGAGGAGATCGTGGGCGAGATCCACGACGAGTACGACTGGGAGGAGCGCCCGGTCGAGAGGCTGCGCGACGGGTCGCTGGTGGTGGACGGCACCCTCTCCGCGGCCGAGCTGCGCGACCGCTACGAGATCCCGATCCCGGAGTCCGACGAGTTCGAGACGGTCGCGGGCTTCATGCTGGACGCGCTGGGCTCGGTCCCGCGCGGCGGCGAGGTGGTGGCCCTGGGCGACCATCGCCTCACGGTCGTGGACGTCGAGAAGAACCGCATCTCGAAGGTCAAGATCGACCGGCCGCCCGGCGCGCCGGACCCGGCGCCGCTCGCGAGCAAGGCGAAGGACCCGACCGCGGCGCGGTAGGAGCCCCTAGCGCGGCGCCGCCTGCGGCGGGATGGCGCGCTCGTCGGGCGGGCCGCTGCGGAACAGCCAGCGCATCGAGAGCCAAACGAGCGTCGCGTCGTCCAGGTAACCGGCGATCGGCACCAGGAAGTCGGGCACCAGGTCGGCCGGCCAGATCAGGTACGCGACCGCCGCCACCACCGCGAAGCGGGGCAGCTTCTTCACACGCGGGTCCCCGAGGAGCACGGCCGCCCGGCGCAGGCGTGCCAGGAGCCCGGTCACGGTCCCGCGGGGGACGGGGTCGGGCTCGGGGCCGGCGGGCGGATGGGCTCCGGCCGCAACGGCTCCGCGGGCTTGCTCGGCGCCGGCACGATGGGCGGGATGCCGGGCACCTCGAACAGCAGGGGCGAGGCCTCGCCGCCGAGGGAGAACGACCGCAGGTCCTCCTCGCTGATCGACGCGCGGCGCACCACGTGGGGTGTCAGCGTCATCACGATGTCGGTCTCCACGGCCTCCCGGCGGTTGCGCGAGAAGATCTTGCCCAGGATCGGCACGTCGCCCAGGCCCGGCAGGCCCACGGAGCTGGTGCGCTCCTCCTCCTGGATGAGCCCGGCCAGGATCGTGGTCTCCCCGTCGCGCAGGCGCAGCAGGCTGTTGACGTTCCGGCTGCGGAAGGTCGGGTTGTTCTGGAACAGCGGCCCCAGCGACGAGACCTCGAGCTTGAGCGACAGGCTCACGTCGCTGTCGTGGTGGACACGCGGCGTGATGTCGATGTTCACCCCGACGCTCTTGTACTCGAAGGACGTCACCGGCTGCTGCGCCACCCCGCCCTGGGCGATGGGCGTGAAGACCGTCACCGGGACAGGCACCTGGTCGCCGAAGCGCGCCTGGGCGGTCTCGCCCTCGGTGGTGCGCAGCTGGGGGTTCGCCAGCACGCGCGTCGCGGAGTCGGTCTTGAGCAGCCGGTAGATCACGCCGGGAAGCTGGCTGATGACCAGGTTCTCCTGGCTGTACGGGTTGTCCTCCAGCGTGAACTTCTTGGTGGGGTCGGGGAAGATCGCGCCCAGCACGCCCTCGACGCCCTGCACCGCGGACGTGATCTCGATGCCGTACTCCTTGAGGCGCGTGCGGTTCACCTCCAGGATCTCGACCTGGACCAGCACCTCGGCGCGCTCCTTGTCGAGCACGTCGATGATGCGCTCGGCCGCGGCCACCTTGTCCGGCGCGTCGTTGATGGTGAGCGCGTTCGCTCCCGGCAGGGGCGCCACCCGGCGCGCGCCCAGCACGATGCGCAGCAGGTCGATCGTCTCCTTGAGGTCGGCGTTGGAGAGGAAGAACGTCTTCACGATCTGCTGCTCGTACTCGCGCCGCTTGGCGGCCGTGTCCGGGACCACCGTGATCACGCGCGCGTCGGTCACGCGGTGGAAGGTGCGCCCCGCGCTGGCCAGCGCGCTGAGCGCCTGCTCGAAGGGCACGTCGCTCAGGTCCACGGTGATCGACTGGTCCTGGAACGCGGGGTCGAAGACGAAGTTGACGCCCGCCACCTTGCCCAGCGCCAGGTACGCCTCCTGGAGGCTCGCGTTGCGGAAGGAGAGCCCGAGCGGCTCGCGCGCTTCCGGCCCCAGCGCGAGCCCGGGCAGCGCCCGCTCGCGGGCGCGCTCCTTGACCTGCTGCATCGTCAGCGGCGGGATGCCGGCCTGCCGGCGCTCCTCGATGAGGCGCATCTCCTCGAGGTAGGTGGGCGAGTCGGGCACCAGGTCGAGGGCCAGGCGGATCTCGTCCGAGGCCTCCTTGTGCTGGCCCCGCGTCGAGAACAGGCGCGCGCTGGCGGCGTGGGCCTCGGCCGCGCGGCGGCGCGCGCGCTCCAGGGCCTGGCGGTACTCCTCGTTGTCGGGGGAGAGCTTGAGCGCGTGCGCGTACTCGATCACGGCGCGGTCGTACTCGCGGCGGTGCTCGGCCCTCTCGCCGCGCCGGAACGCGTTCGACGAGGCGCAGGCCGAGACCACCAGCGCGAGCGCCAGCACGAGGAGGCGCGTGCGCCTCATCCCGCGACCACCTCGACGCCGCGCGGGATCTCGAAGCGGAACTGGCCGTCCGGCACGCCGACGTTCTCCTTCACGTCCTCGAACTGGTAGCGGCTGTGGCCGCCCTGCACGTCCCAGACCTCGATCGCGCGCACGCGCGCCTCGGCGTCCACGTCCAGGAAGATCCGCTCGACCTCCTGGTCCGCCTTGCGCGGCACCAGTCGCAGGCGCTCGCGTCCGGGCAGCGCCGGCTCCGGGAAGACCTCGAACTGCTCGAGGATGCCCTGCCCGGCCAGGAGGAAGGCGGGGATGCCCTGCTCGCCGGCCTGGTCCTTCACGATCACCTGGCGGTCCGCGGGCACGTAGAAGTAGAACTGCTTGCCGTCGGAGACGAACAGCTTCTTCTCCGGCTCCTTGTACTCCCAACGCATCCGGCCCGGCTTCTTGATCGCGAGCGTGCCGCGCTCGACCACCTCGCGTCCGAGGATGCCCGAGCGGTAGGACTGGACGAAGCGGGCGGTGAGGTCGCGGACGCCCTTCGCGCGCGCGTCGACGCGCCGCGCGAGCGCCTCGGCTGCGGGGCTCGACGCAGGTGCCGTGCCGGCGAGAGCCGCCAGCAGGCTGCCCGTTAGCCCAAGAGCCATCGAGATTTCCACGGAGCTGTATGATAGCACGCCCTACGTGGAGCAGCCCTCCCCGCCGGAGACTTCATGCCCGCGCCGCCACCGGTGGCGCGAGGCGCTGGCCCTCGCGAGCGTGCTCGCGCTGGCGGCCGTGCTGCGCTTCGGGGCGCTGGGCTGGGGGCTCCGGCACGAGCCGCACATCGACGAGCGGTACTTCGTCGAGAACGTGGGCTGGATGCTCGTCCACCGCGACCTCGACCATCGCTTCGACGAGTACCCGGGGCTCGTGTTCCACCTCCTGACGCCGGTGCTGGCCTGGTTCGACCCGCCGCGCTTCGGGGCCGATGCGTACCTGGCCGCGCGGGCCGTCGTCGCGGCGTTCGGCGTCGCCAGCGTGGGGCTCGTGTACGTGCTCGGCGTCCGCCTGGCCGGGCCCGCGACCGGGCTGGCGGCCGCGCTCTTCCTCGCCGTGAGCCCGGTCGAGGCGCAGACCGCGCACATGGTGCGCCCGGACGTGGTCCTGGAGGCGTTCGCGCTGGCCGCGCTGCTGGCGATCACGCGGGTGGGGCGCCACTTGGGCGCGGACCGGCTGGCGGGCGCCTGGATGGGCGCGGCCGCCGCGGTCAAGTTCACCGGCGGCCTGCTCGTCCCCGCGTACCTCGCGCGGCGGCTGACCGCTCGCGGGCCGCGCGTGCGGGGCGTGGCCTGGGCGGGCGCCGCGGCGCTGCTCGTGTTCGCGTTGTGCTCGCCGCACACGATCCTCGACCTGCGCGGCGGCCTGGCCGGGCTGGCGACGCAGGTCGGCTACCACTACGACGTGCGGCCCCGCGGCGAGCAGGGCTTCGGGACGATGGCGTTCACCTACGGTCTGCTGGTGGTGCGCGCGCTCGGCGCCCTGGCGGTGGCGCTGGCCCTCGCCGGCATCGTGCTGGCACGGCGCGAGTGGCGGCGCTGGCTGCCCCTGTGGGTCTTCCCGGCCACGGTCGTGGCCGTGTTCGCGACCGCGGAGGTCCATCACGCCCGCTTCGTGGTCCCGGCGCTCGGGTGCGTCGCGCTCTGCGCGGCCGAGGCCACGCGGCGACTCGGCGGTCGCTGGAGCTGGGTGATCGCGCTCGCCGCGGCGGCCCCACCCCTGGGCTCGTCCTTCGACTACGTGATCGGCATCCGCGAGCCCTCCACCCGCGACCTCGTCCTCGACCGCATCGAGGCCACCGTGCCGCCCGGCGCGACGGTCGTCAC
>JAICEW010000027.1 GCA_025923995.1 Vicinamibacteria bacterium
ACGCAGCGTCCAGTGCGCGATCAGCACCACCGCCATCATCAACACGCACACCGCCAGCAGCGCCCACGCCTGCCAGCCCGCCCCGTGCCGGACGACGATCGTGCGCGTGCGGGCCTCCCGCCGGACGGTGGGCATCGGGCGCAGCGGATGCTCGTCGAGGTCGAGCGACATTCTGGACATCGGACCTCCTGACCGTTCCGCCCGCCTCGAATGGCGGACGAAGGACGCCTGGGCGCGTGCTCTGGCGGCAGGAAGAACCTGAGAGGGGCGGCTACGGCGACCGGACGGCCCCCTGCTCCATCCCCGTGGTGTGACCGTACTCTCCCCGACCCGGCCGGTCAAGGGTGCGCCGGGAAGCTTCTCCCGACCGTTCGGCTGGTCCGGACGCATTTCGACCTGTCGCGCGACGACCGACCGGGGCCGGCGCCTCGTTGATATAGTCCGCGAGCGATGGGCGCGTTCTACGGATCCATCCACGTTCGCTCCGACGGCGAGGAGGCGCTCAGGAGCCTCCTGGAAGGGCTGGCCGCCACGGGCCGCACGCGCTTCCTGATGGCCGCGCCCCGCAACGGCTGGACGACGATCTACCCGTCGGATCACGGACAGGACTTTACGGTCTCGGCCGCTCTCGCGAGCCAGGTGGCCTGCCCCGTTCTCCACCTGATGCTCCACGACGACGACGTCTTCGCCTATGCGCTCTACGACGCTGGCGGGCCGATCGACGAGTACTGCTCCGATCCGGACTACTTCGAGGTCGGCCCGCAGGCTCGCTGGACCGAAACGGCCGGCCGGCCGGACCTGCTGGCTGCGCTCAACGGCGGCGACGCCGCGCAGATCGCCCGCATCCTCGAGCGAGGCTCGGACGACCCCTTTGCAGCCGGCTCGCAGATGCGCGCACTGGCCAAGGCCCTGGGGATCACGGGAGTGGAGACCAGCTACGAGGACCTGAGGTCCGGTGAGGGACGCCGCGTATCAGGCCTCGTCCACGTTCCGGACCTCGCGTCCGAGAAGGAGGCCGCGAAGCGACGACGCGCCGAGGTGGCCGCGCGCACGAAGCGGCTGCGGGAGCAGGGCGTCCTGCTCGTGACACGGGCCGGCAAGGCGGGCTCGCATGCCCGACCCTTGTTCCGCCCCCATCCGGCCGGCGGGTTCCTCCTGGCTTGGACTCAATCGAGCGAGCCGGCAGTCGAGTGGTGGCGCCACCCATGGACGGAACCGACCGCTGTCGACACGCCGCTGAGCCCGCACGGGCGAACCTTCTGCCTCAGCCCATCCGGCCGCTTCCTCGCACGCGACGACCGGTCCTCGGGCTGGAAGGTGGAGCTGATGGACCTTCACGAGCAGCGGGTTCTCGCCACGATTCCATCGACACACTTCGCCGACTGGCTCGCCTTCGACTCGGACGAGCGACGCCTGTTCCTGCGTTCCGGAGGCGAAGTCTGGTGCGGCGAGACCGAGGCGCCACACGCGGTACTCAAGCTCACTCCGGGCGCCGGTCAGGGCGCGGCATTGCATCCGGATGGTCGCTGGATGGTGACGCCCGTGCTGACCGGCCATGCCTGCAGCGTGGCGGTGCTGGACCTCCGCGGCGAGGCTTCCATCCGGACGCTCGGTACCGCGCGACACGATTTCGCGGCGTGGCGCGACGCCGTCGCCGGCGGTGGCGTGGTCACGGCCTTCATGCCGCAGGAGCTTCCGCGAGCCCTTGGATTCTCGAGCAACGGGGAGCTGCTCTTCGTCGTCGTCGAGCAGGGCGTCCGTGTGTATCGGTGGAGCGACGTCCTGGCCGCGCGAACGGATCTGCCGGCGCCGATCGCGGCCGCCGACACCGACGTCGTCGAGCGCGAACACAGCCGCTCTCAGCAGACCTACGCCTTCGCCTACGACGAGCCGCGCCGGCGAGTGCTGTTCTCCGGACTGGATGGCATGGTCCGCGCGCTGGACGTCGACACCGGGAGGTCCGCTCCCTTGCTCGAGGTTCCGGGGGGGCCGCCGGTGACCGACCTGTCGTTGAGCGTCGACTACGAGACGCTGGCGACCGCCAGCCACCCGGCGATGATCGACCGGGAGGCCCGCAAGAGGCCCGCGCCGATCTGGCAGGCGTGGAGTCTCTCGGCGCTCCCGAGCCAGACCTGAGGAGGTCCGCCTACATTGAGTGCAAGGCTATCAACACGTTGCGCAACGTGTTGACAGTGGTGCACTCAGATCCGCGTCGCGGGTCGTGAGGGCGCGCTGGGCGTGACACGGGCACGGAGGCGGACGTCCGCCCCCGTGCCCGCTGCGAACCTACGGCCGGGTGATGAGCACGTTGTCGACCGCCGCCTCCACGAGGCTGGCGCCGGCCGCGTCCGCGGCCTGGAACCGGATGCGCACGGTCTGGCCCGCGAACGCGCTGATGTTGATCGCCGGCGACGTCGTCACGTAGGCGGCGTCGTCGTTGTTGGCCGCACCGAGCTCCTGGAACACCTGCGTGGTGCCGCCCGAGGAGTTCACGATGAACGCGCGGAAGAAGTCGTCGGCCGACGAGTTGGTGCCGTGGGCCAGGTAGAAGCTGAACGTCAGGTTCAGCGTGGCCCCCGCCGGCAGCGTGATCGCCGGCGACTGGATGGTGGTGACTCCGCTGTCGATGTCGTGGACACCGGCCGACGCGCCGGCCAGCGGGCCCGTCACGAGCGCGTTCACGCCGCTGGGCGTCGTGCCCTGCTGCTTGGTGCCGCTCGAGGTGGTCGTCTCCGGGTTGCCGCGCGCCCACTGTCCGGTGGTGGCGGTGTCGGTGCCGAGCGGGTTCGTGATCCAGCCCGTGCTCGTCTCGAAGGTGTCGCTGTACACCGTGGTCCCGCCGCCGCCCGAGCACGACGCGGGCACGGCGAAGCCGTTCGTCGGTGACAGGCTGTTGGGCCCGCCGCTGACGGCGTTGCTGCCCAGCCCGAACGCCGCGAACGCGGTCCACATGCGGCAGACGTCCTCGCCGCCGTGGTTGTCGACCGCGGCCTGGATGATGCCGTTGCGGATGTCGGTGAAGGCCGGGCTGCAGATCGTGTTCTTCAGCCCCTCGTTCACGTACAGCATCATGCGCTGGTTGCCGGCGCTGCCGTTGGCCATGTACAGGTTGGAGCTGAAGCCCCACTGGCTGACGAGGGCCCAGTAGACCTCCCACGCGGCCTGCGCCCAGCGCGAGCCGACGCCGTGCGGGACCGCCGCGCCGTTGATCGACTGGTAGGTCCAGGTGTTGATGGCGGGGTCCGTGCTGTAGCGCTGCTGCCGGATGCCGACGCCCGTGGTCGGCTGGTTGAGCGCGTAGGTGCCGATGCCGCGTCCCAGCGTGGCGGTGTCGGTGCCCTTCGCGGTGTACGCGAGCGCCCACCAGTCGGACAGGCCCTCGCCCGCCTGCTGGGTGTTCCCCAGGCAGCTCACGTTGCTGGGCCCGCCGACCAGGCGGTTGGAGATCCCGTGGCCGTACTCGTGGATGACGATGCCGTTGTCGACGTCGCCGTCCTTGTCCGGAGTGGGCGCGGTCCAGATGAACATCTGCATGCGCGGGCGCTGGCCGTCGGGCGGCGTTCCGAAGTTCGCGTTGTTGGTGCCGCTGCCGTCCTGGGCCTCGGCGCGCACGCTGTCGTTGCCCGCACCGCCCTTGCCGTAGTTGTTGACCTGGAAGTTGCCGCCCTGCTCGTCGAACCCGTACTGGTACTGGACGTCGTGGATGATGTTGTTCCAGTAGAACAGGTTCGTCACCGCGGCCGGACGGTAGGCGCTGGGGGCCTGCGTGAGGTTGAGCGTGAAGTCGAAGCTGAGCCCGCTGCCGCCGCTGGGGCTCGACCCGGTGTCGGGCGTGTTGTTGGCGTCGACGTCCGTGTAGGCGTGGACGTTGTTGCCCTGGGTGGTCGTGAACTCCGCGCCGTTCGCCCCGTTGGTGTCGTGCCACCCGAACGGTGACGCGGTCGCGTTCTGCGGGTTGACCTGCAGCGTGCGCCCGTCCGACGGAGGCACCGGCGTCGCGTGGTTCGGGCTCTCGTTGGGCTGGTTGTAGACGCGGTACTGGTCGGACGCGACCCAGTCGAAGCGGGTCCACACCAGGCCGTCGCTCGCATCCACCACCAGGTCGTAGTGGTGCTGGCGGTCGGTCGTCTCCACCTGGAAGTTCCAGCCCAGGCGCGCCTCGCCGCGGCGCACCGGCAGCCACACGAGCGCGCCCTCGATCGGCGCCAGCGACAGGCCCGCGCCGTCCACGGTCGTCTGCTGGCGGGCGCCCTGGGGCGCCTCGACCACGCGCGGCTCCGCGTCGAGCCTCACGCCCAGGTGGCGCGCGGCGCCCTGCACGGCGGCGCCCAGGCCCAGCGCGGGCGCGCTGGACGTGATCGACTGGGCGAGATCCGGCACGAACAGGTTGTTGACGCTCAGGATGCGCCCGTCACGGTTGACGTTCACGTGGAGCTGGCCGTTGTAGACCGGGATGTCGAGGTAGGTCTGGCGCAGGTAGATGTGCGTCGCGCCCGTCACGCGCGTGAAGACGACGTCGGTCACCTCGTGGTCCACGACGTCGCCGGGCGTGAGGCCGAGCAGGTCGAGGTTCGCCGGGTCGCCCACGAAGTCGAGCGCGACCTTCATCGCGTCCTCCCCGCGCCGCGCGCCCGTCAGGTACGTCGTGAGGCTGGAGACGCTGCGCGTGGTGCCGAACGCGTCGTCGCGCGACAGGTCGAGGTCCGGCACGCCTGCCAGCGCGCCCGGGAGCGCCACGACCCGGTCCGGGGCCCGGTAGCCGCGGTTGTACTCGATCCGGCGGTCGTAGTTGCGCGCTTCGTCGGGCAGGGCGTCGGCGTTGCCCGCCGGGAGCGCGTTGACGTCGGTGTGCGTGGGCCGCAGCGCGAGCAGCGCGCCGCCGGCCAGCGCCGTCAAGAGCACGCGTCTGGCGAGGCGTGGGAGGGATCGGTTCATCACACTTTCCTTTCGGTTCGTGTGCCGGAAAGTCCTGTCCCCCCGGCACCCGAAGTGCTCGAGAGTCATCCCGGCCCGCTCGTGGCGGGAGCGCGGGCACTCGGTGGGCGTTTGACGGCTACGAGGCTAGGCACCATAGGGCGAGGCGCCGACGGTGTCAAACGCTTATCTGGGATCGCTCGACCTGCCGACCGGTCAGGCGGTCATGGCCGAGCCGCGCGCAGCCCCTCCCCGATGGCGTCCGCCAGCTCCGGGCCGAACCAGGCCCTGGGCGACTCGCCCGTTCCCGCCCGCACACGCTCGGGCGCGTCGATGTACCCGATGTACCCGTCCGCGAGCGCGACGACCCGCGTCCCCGGCCCGTCCAGCCACCGACGCGCCGCCAGCGCGGTCGGCTCGCCGGGCACGGCCAGCAGCGTGACGTCCCCGATCGTGAGCACCTCCACGTTCGCGTCCCGCTGCAGCAGGTGCTGCGCCAGGTTCGAAAGGGGCCGGCGGACGACGAACGGCCGGACCGGCTGGACCTCCACGGCCGGCAGGGCGACGCGGACGCGGGCGAACGCGAAGCTGGGCTCCGATGGAGCCAGCGCCTGGCTCGCGGCGTCGGCGACTTCGTTGGCCACCCGCTCGCCGGCGGCCGCGATGGCGCCAGCGCCGCGGCCCGGGATCGCGGCGTCGCCCGCAGCACCCTGAAGGAGGAGCGCGACACCTCCGGACTGCTCGATGCGCCGCATCGCGGCGCCGGGGAAGTCGGCCGAGAGCTCCAGCGTCGTCCGCGGCTCGAGCGTCGGATGGGCCGCCACCACCGCGACCGTGGCGATGCGCGCGCCGTTCGGCCGCTCGACCAGGACGACGTGGAGCGCGTCGTCGATCGGCCCGTCGATCGTCGAGCGGTTGGAGGCCCAGTCCGCAATGCGCGTCTGCCGGGTGCGCAGCCGAGCGGGCGCAAGGGCGGTCGCGGCGCGGCGCACGCTGACCTCCGCCGCACGCACGATCGCGGCGGCGACCTCGGCGCGGTATCGGCCCATGCCGACCGCCTGGGCCAGCCACCGCTCGTCGTAGCCGCCCACGGAGCTGTGCGTGTGCGTCGCCAGGACCAGGACGGCGTCGAGCCGGAGATCGGCCAGGCGGACCTCGAGGGCGCGCGACAGCGCCTCCGGCACGAGCACCACGTCCAGGAGCACGACCGCGACGGTCCGCCCGCCCGCGCGCAGGACCAACGCCCGCGCGCGAAGGGGATCGCGCTCGCGCGTGGCCACCGCCTTCGTCGGCCCATATCCGCCGCGCACGACCGGGAGCGGAGGGGCGAGCGGGGCCGACGCGGCGCCCGCCTCGAGGGGTGCGACCACGCGGAAGGACTGGCGCACGACCGGCGCCGTGCGGGACGCGTCCCTCCAGTCGAACAGCAGGACGGCCCAGGCGAGGGCCAGGGCCGCCAGGAGGCGGCGGGCGATCTTCATCACGCGCGGGCCAGGATACTATTGAGGGTCCTCCCACCCGGGAGGGCACGGGGCTCTAGCCATGTGGAAGACGCTCAACGAGGTCAAGATCGCCGACATCGAGGAGTTCGTGCGCGAGGCGAGCAAGGACGGCCAGTCCGTCCACATCGGCACCGACTCGCTGCAGTCCGGCCGCGTGACCCAGTTCGTGACGGTCGTGGTGATCCTGACGCCGCGCCGCGGCGGGCGCGTCGCCTACCGCCGCGACACGGTGCCGCGCATCTCCTCGCTGCGCGAGCGGCTGCTGACCGAGGTCTGGAAGTCGGTCGAGCTGGGGCTCAAGTTCTCCCCCATCGTCAAGGGCGACCTGACCGTCCACATCGACGCCAACCCGGTCGTCACGCACAAGAGCAGCGCGTACGTGCAGGAGCTGGTCGGCCTGGTCGTGGGCCAGGGCTTCAAGGCGCTCATCAAGCCCGAGAGCTGGGCCGCGTCGCACACGGCGGACCACGTGGTCCGCACGCGCGGAAAGCGTCCGCAGGACGACGCCGTGGGCTTGTCCGGCGACGGCCCGTCCCGCAAGTCCCACTAGCGCGGCGGGGACCCTCCCGGCCGCGGGCCGTAGGCCGGCCGCCACAGCAGCAGCCGATCGTCGGGATCGAGCCTCAGGTCGAGCGGCCGCGCGGGCATGGGCAGCGTGAAGCGCTGGCTGCGCTCGGCGAGCGCCAGCGTGTGCCGGACCTCGCCTCCGGCCGTCGCCACGGCCACCTCCAGCGGGACCTCGAACGGCCCGCCGTCCTGCAGCTGCTCGATGGCGATCTCGATCCCCTTGCCGCGATCGATCGACCACCAGTCGGCGCGCAGGACAGGAGCGCCCGTGCGGTCGAGCCACTGGCGCAGGAACGCATCGAGGGAGGGATCGGCGGCCAGGAGGCGCTGGCGGAACACGTCCAGGCCGATCTCCCGTCCGCGGAAGTCGTCGATCAGCGCGCGCAGCATCGAGAAGAACGCCTCGTCGCCCATGCGCAGGCGGAGCATGTGGTGGAACCACATCCCCTTCGAGTCCGACAGGTTGTGGTGCGTGGGCGCATCGGCCAGGGACGCGAGGGCCGCGTCGCCGCCCTCGCGCCAGATGTGGAAGTAGCCGAGCGCGCACTGCAGGGGGTTGTATCCGGGACGCGAGAAGCGCAGGAACTCGTTGCGCGCGCCTTCTCCCTCGAGCGCCTCGATCGAGAGGACCGCGCCGTACTGCGCGAGCGCCTCGGAGAGCATCTTCGCGCCGGGCCCTTCGCTCCGCACGAGGTTGCCCCACCATCCGTGCGCCGCCTCGTGCGCGAAGAGCGGCAGGCTGCCGCGCAGGTCGTCCAGGATGGAGGACCTCACCATGATGAAGCCCTGCTCGGAGCCGGCCGCGAAGGCCGCGGACTCCGGCACCTCGGCCACGTGGTAGGTCGGGTAGGGGTACGCGCCGAAGCGGCGCTCCATCGCGGCCAGGGCTCCCGCCAGTGCCTCCGCCTGGGCGTCCGACGTCGATCGGGAACGGAGCAGGTGGAACGCGATCGAGCGTCCGCCGGCCTCGACCGGCCGGGCCGGCACGAAAGGGGCCGCGACGAAGGAGCGGGCCGCGGGCGCGTCGACCTGCCAGCGCTCCACGACGCGCGCGCCCTCCTCGCGGCGCTCCACGAGCGCGCCGTTCGACACCGACCTCCAGCCGCGCGGCAGCCGGAAGGTGGTCGTGCCGGGCGCGGCCGGCGACCCGGGCCCGTCGCTGCCGTCCACGACGGGATACCACCGCTCCACCCACGAGGCGTAGAAGGCGTCGGGGTTCAGCTGGAGCTGCGACGACTCGGCCGCGCTGGCGAGCGCGAACGCCACGGTGACGCGCTCTCCCTTCGCGCACGGACGCCTCCGTTCGAGACGGGCCCGCTCCAGCGGTCCCGATGCGTCGAGCGACACGCGAGGGCTCGACCCGCGCGCGTTCACGCGCCGGAAGCGCATGGCGGGCTTGCGTGCGTTGACCGCGAGCGTCGGCCCCGCCGCGCCCTCGACCTCGCACACCAGCTCGAGCGTGCCCTCGACGCCGAGGCGCTCGCGGGCGGGGTCGACGGTGAGCACCAGGTCCAGGCGGTCCACCCGCCACGGCTCGGGCGGCGCCCCCGACGCCGGACGGGCGAACACGAGCAGGGTGGCGATCACGGCCAGGCGCATCGGGATCCTCCGGGGCCAGACTGGACCGCGCGGCGTCGCGCGTCTTGAACCGGTCGGCGAACCCGTGCCACCGTGCTAAGTAGAGACAATCGGAGCGTGATCGCATGACGAACACGAACGGCCTGGCGGGGATCGAGCTGGCGTCCATGAGCCTGGACGGGGTCGTCCTCTCGGAGACGCTCCACGAGCCGGGCTCCCGCCTGCCGCCCCACGCCCATCCCACGCCGTCGCTGTGCCTCGTGCGCCGAGGCGGCTTCCGCGAGCGCTGGCGCGCGGGCGCGGCCGAGCACGTCAGGGGAGACGTGATCTTCCGCGCGGCCGGCGACGAGCACGAGAACGCCTTCCGCGCGGAGGGGGCCCGCTGCTTCAACGTCGCGTTCGGACCCCGGCTGATCGACCGCCTGCCCGTGCGCGCGAGCCGCGAGGTGCTGGCCGACCGCCGCGTCGGTGCGATCCTCGCGCAGCTGAGCCGCGAGGTGTCCTCCCGCGAGCCCTCGCCGCTGGTGGCGGAGGGCCTCCTGCTCCAGGCGCTGGGCGAGGCGTTCCAGCGCGACGCGCCCGCCGGCGGCCGCTGGCTCGAGCGGGTGCGCGAAGCGATCGACGCGCACTTCGACAGGCCGCTCTCGGTCGCGGGCCTGGCGGCCGAAGCGGGCGTGCATCCCGCGCATCTGTCGCGCGCCTTCCACCGGCGCTTCGGGTCGCCGGTGCGGGCCTACATCCGGGAGGCGCGCGTGCGCGCCGCCGCCGATCTCCTGCGACGCTCGAGCCTGACCCTCGCGGACGTCGCCGCCGGCACCGGCTTCGCGGACCAGAGCCACCTGACGCGCGTCTTCAAGCAGGTCACCGGCGCCACGCCCGGCCGCTACCGTCGGACCCGGGCGTCGCGCGCGCTCTAGTGCCCGCGGACCGGCGTCGTGCCCGCCGCCAGCTCGCCCAGGTACTCGCGCAGCATCGCGCGGTCGGCCGAGTGCATCTCGGTGAAGCGCAGGCCCCCGCCGGGCATCACGCCGGTCGGCATGGCCCGCGCGTCCTGGCTCCACACCACACGGCCGGTCGCGCGAATGGGCGGCCGGCCGGGCAGCCACAGCACCATCTCCACGTCGGAATCGGGCTTGAGGCCCGTCTCGGAGCGCACGAACACGCCGCTCTCGCTCACGTTCGTGGTCTGGTCCGAGACGAACATGCGGCCGGTGGACCAGTCCACGCGGATCTCGACGTCGTGGCGGGGCTCCCTTCGCTGGTCGCGGCCGTTGGAGGCGGTCATGGCGTCGGCAACCCCATTGTGCTCCCATTGTGCCCGGTACGGATCGTGCAAAATGTCGGCGGGACCGGAGCCTCGACCCGATGCAGAAGCTGATCCTGCGCAACTTCCAGTCGCCGGGCGACATCCTGATGCTGACGGCCGCCGTGCGCGACCTGCACGCCTGCTACCCTGGGCGCTTCGTGACCGACGTGCGCACGCCGTGCCCGGACCTCTGGCTCCACAACCCGCACCTCACGCCGCTGCGCGAGGACGACCCGCAGGTCCAGGTCATCGACTGCCACTATCCGCTGATCGACCGCAGCAACACGGCTCCCTACCACTTCATCCACGGCTTCATCGAGTACTTGAACGAGACGCTCGACCTGCAGATCCGGCCCACCCTCTTCAAGGGCGACCTGCACCTGTCCGAGGAGGAGCGCGTCTGGTTCCAGAGAGTGGAGGACGCCAAGGGGAACCCGCCGCGCTTCTGGCTCTTCGCCTCGGGCGGCAAGCACGACTACACCATCAAGTGGTGGTCGCCCGCGCGCTACCAGGAGGTGGTCGACCACTTCGAAGGCCGGCTGGATTTCGTGCAGGTGGGCGAGGACCACCACCATCACCCCGCGCTGGACCGCGTGATCGACTTGCGTGGGCAGACGACGCTGCGCCAGCTCTTCCGGCTCATGTACCACGCGGAGGGAGCCGTCAGCGCCGTCAGCCTGCTCATGCACCTGGCCGCCGCGGTCGAGACCAAGCCGGGCATGCCGCAGAACCGCCCGTGCGTCGTGGTCGCCGGCGGGCGCGAGCCCCCGCACTTCACGTTCTACCCGCACCACCAGTTCCTCCACACCGTGGGCGCGCTGCTGTGCTGCGACCAGGGGGGCTGCTGGAAGTCGCGCACCTTCCCCCTGGGGGACGGCGACCCCAAGGACCAGGAGCTGTGCATCGACGTGGTCGGGCAGCTCCCCCGCTGCATGCACATGATCACGGCGCGCGACGTCATCCATGCGATCGAGCGCTACTACGAGGGCGGAGCGCTGCCTCCCCTCTGAGCCGCCCCTGGCACGTCCGTTGCTCAAGGAGGTGCCCAGGGAGGTCGCATGAGTCAGTCGGAGAAGCCGCAACCAGTGGATGACGCGACGCGGAGGGAAGAGCGCCGGCAGTTCCTGCGCATGCTTTCCGGCGGCGTGGCGCTCGCAGGCGTGGGCATGTTGGGCGTAGGGTGCGGCACGTCTCCTACCGGCCCGGACAACGGCTCGAGCGGTTCCAGCACGTCGTCCCCGGAGTCGAGCGGGGCCTCGTCGAGCTCGAGCGCGACTTCGAGCAGCAGCAGCGCGGGTTCCAGCTCGTCCTCGTCCAGCGCGACGTCGTCGTCCTCGTCGTCTTCGCGCAACTCCTCGTCGTCGAGCAGCTCGTCCGGCGGCGGCGGTGGCTCGAGCTCCAGCTCGGGCGGCGGTGGCGGAGGCGGCTCGAGCTCCTCGGGTGGCTCCAGCTCGCTGCGCGCGACGCTGCGCTAGCCCTTCCCTCCGGTCTCGGGTCGGGACGGGCCGTCTCGTCGCGGGACGGCCCGTCTCGACCCGGGACGAGCGACGCGCGATACCCCTCCCGCCTATACTCACGGGGATCGCGCAATGTCTGCACGCACCGGATCGGAACGCGCCGGATTTTCGGGCCTGGGCCTGGGGCCGGCGCTCCTCTCCGTCCTGACCGAGCTGGGCTACGAAGAGCCCACCCCCATCCAGAGGGACTCCGTCCCGCCTCTGCTGGCCGGACGCGACCTGCTCGGCCAGGCCGCGACCGGCACGGGCAAGACGGCGGCGTTCGCGCTGCCGCTGCTCCAGCGCCTCTTCGCCGAGAAGCAGAAGCGCACCGCTCCCGCGCTGCTCGTGCTGGTGCCGACGCGCGAGCTGGCCATGCAGGTGGCGGAGGCACTGCACCGGTACGGCCAGAAGCTGGGCGCGCGCGTGCTGCCCATCTACGGCGGGCAGTCGCTGGGCCTGCAGTTCCGCGCGCTCGAGCGCGGCGTCGACGCGGTGGTGGCGACCCCGGGCCGCGCCGTCGACCACATCGGCCGCGGGACGCTCGCGCTCGACGGCGTGCGGGCCGTCGTGCTGGACGAGGCGGACGAGATGCTGGACATGGGCTTCAGCGAGGACCTGGAGGCGATCCTGGACGCGCTGCCGGAGGAGCGGCAGACGGCCCTCTTCTCCGCGACCCTGCCCAAGCGCATCGTCGCCATCGCGGAGCGGCACCTGCGCACGCCCGTGCGCATCGCGATCCCCGACGAGCGGCTGGCCAGGGGCGAGGCCCCGCGGGTGCGCCAGGCCGCGTACCTCGTCTCGCGCGCGCACAAGGTGGACGCGCTGGGCCGGATCCTCGACCACGAGAGCCCCGCCTCCGCCCTCGTGTTCTGCCGCACGCGCAACGAGGTGGAGGAGCTGGCCGAGGCCCTGCGCGCGCACGGCTATCGCGCGGAGGCGCTGCACGGCGGCCTCTCGCAGAAGGACCGCGACCGCGTGATGAAACGCTTCCGCGACGGCACGGCCGAGCTGCTCCTCGCCACCGACGTGGCCGCCCGCGGCCTCGACATCGGGCGCGTGTCGCACGTCATCAACTTCGACGTGCCCTCCGCGCCCGAGTCCTACGTGCACCGCATCGGCCGCACCGGCCGCGCGGGCCGGGAGGGCGCGGCGGTCACGCTGGTGGAGCCGCGCGAGCGGCACCTGCTGCGCAACATCGAGCGCCTCACGGGCCGGCGGCTGGAGCTCAAGCCGGT
Source organism: Vicinamibacteria bacterium (assembly GCA_025923995.1). Lineage (GTDB taxonomy): Bacteria > Acidobacteriota > Vicinamibacteria > Fen-336 > Fen-336 > JAICEW01. The sequence goes on from JAICEW010000027.1 coordinate 12,602, forward strand.
GCCCACGGTCGCCGACCTGCGGGCGCGCCAGCTGGAGCACACGCGGGCGACGCTGCGCGAGGCGCTGCTGGCGGGCGGGCTCGAGCCGTTCCAGGCGGTGGTCGCGTCCCTCGCGCAGGAGTTCGACCTGACCGACGTGGCCGCGGCCGCCGTGAAGCTGGCCCACGGCTCCCGCCCGCTGCCCGAGGGCGCCGACATCCCCTCGCCCGCGGTCGACGCCGAGCGGCCGAAGCGTGGCGAGGGCTCGCGACGAGGCGCGCGGCCGGACCCGCCGGCGCGTGCTCCCGGCGAGGGGCCGTTCACGAAGATCTACGTCTCCGCGGGCCAGGCCGCGGGCGTCCGCGCCGCGGACCTCGTGGGCGCCATCACCGGCGAGGCGGGCCTCGACGGCCGCGACGTCGGCGCGATCGAGATCGCGGAGCGCTTCTCGCTGGTGGACGTGCGCAAGAGCCGCGCGGACGACGTGCTGACCGCGCTGCGCCGCACGCAGATCCGCGGGCACAAGGTCACGGCCAGCCGCTACCGTCCGCCGCGCGAGAAGCGCTAGCGGCGTGCCCTTCGTCTACATCCTCCGCTGCGCGGACGGCTCGCTCTACACCGGCTCGGCCATGGACCTGGAGCGGCGCGTCGTCGCGCACGTGTCGGGCAAGGCCTCGAAGTACACGCGGTCGCGCCGGCCGGTGGCCCTCGCCTGGTCCTGCCGCGTGCGCGACTGGCCGCGGGCGCTGCGCCTGGAGTGGCACATCAAGCGCCTCGACCGGCTCCAGAAGCTCGCGATCGTCAGCGGGTCGCGGCGACCCCCGCGAGCCGGTCCGCGCGCACCCGCTCGGTGAGGATGCCGCGGCCATCATGACAGCCGCTGGCACATATCTCAGGGGATCGTCACGAAGCGCCAGAGCCGCGCGACCTCGCGCGCATCGACGTACTTGCCGATCTCCTTCTCGAACTGCTCGCGGCTCTTCCAGGGGCGGTACTCCTCGAGCTCGTGCGCCATCCGCTTGCCGACGCCCGGAATGGTCATGAAGTCCGCCTCGCTCGCGGTGTTGAGGTCGAGCGGGATGAACACGTGTCGCTTGATCCGCTCCACCTCCGCCCGGTCCACGTACTTGCCGATCTCCCGGTCGAACTGCGCCCAGCTCTTCCAGGGCCGGTACTCCTCGAGCTCGTGCGCCATGCGCGCGCCGACGCCGGGGATGAGCCGCAGCTCCTCAGGCGTCCCGGTGTTGAGGTTCACGTGCACGAACGCCTTGCCGTAGACGTCCGCGGCCTGAGCGGCGGTGAGCCCGGCCCCGGTGAGGAGCGCGTGGAGGTCCGCGATGCTCCCGAACGGCCGGCGATCGGTGATCTGCTTCGCGACCGCGGCGCTCACGTGCGGCAGCTTCGCGACCTCCGCCTCGGGGACCTGGTTGATGTCGGGCAGGCCGGCGCCCACCTGGGCACGAGCGGCCTGGGCCGCGCCCAGCGCGGCGAGTGACAGCACGGCGATCGTCTCGCGGACTCGCATGTTCGATCAGCTCCTCGTGTCTTCGGCAGTCGGCCGGGCCGCGTAGATCAGCCCGACCAGCCCCAGCTGTGCGAGCACTCCGGGCGCCAGCGCCGGCGGGGCCTTGGCCTGGAGGGTCTTGCGCCACAGGCGCCAGCCCTCGAGCGACGGGTCCAGCTCCCGCTGGAACTCCGCGTTGGCGCGCGCGTGGACGACCACGCCCGCGAGCCCCGTCGCCACCTGCGCGCACAGCACGACCTGCAGCGATCGCCTGCTCGCGCGTCGGGGCGCGCGAGCGTGCCACGTCAGGGCGGCCAGCGTCAGGCCGATCGCCAGCAGCGGGAGCAGCTGCGTCTCGTCCTCGTGGTGCTCGATCAGCAGCAGCTCGACGCCGGTCCCGACCAGGCCGAGGGCCAGCACCGCGGCCAGGGCGGCCCACAGCCGGGGCGCCGTCATTCGGAGCGCAGGGCGATCGTCGGGTCGACGCGCGTGGCCCGCCACGCCGGCTTGAGGCTCGCGAGCAGGGCCGCGGCCGCCAGCAGCAGCGGCACGCCCACGAAGGTCAGCGGGTCGCGCGCGCTCATGTCGAACAGCAGGTTCGCGACCAGGCGCGAGGCGGCCAGCGAGAGGGCGAGCCCGACGACGATGCCGGCTCCGGACAGCAGCGCCGCCTGACGGACGACCAGCCGCAGCACGTCGGACTGGCCCGCCCCCAGCGCCATGCGCACCCCCAGCTCGCGGGTGCGCTGGCTGACCGAGTACGACATCACGCCGTAGATGCCGATGACGGCCAGGCCCAGCGAGAGCAGGCCGAACACGCCCAGCAGGTACGCGCCCGTGCGCGGGGCCCAGAGGTTCTGGTCGAGGATCGACGCATAGGTGAAGACGTTGGTGATGGGCAGGGAGCGGTCCATGCCCTGCACCTGCTGGCGGGCCATCCCCAGCGCGGCCGAGGGATCGCCGCCGCTGCGGACCTGGAGCGATACCGCCGGCGCGTAGGTCTGGCGCAGGGAGAGGTAGATCTGGGGCGTGGCGTCCTCGCCGATGAAGTTGTACTTGCTGTCCCGCGCGACGCCGACCACCTCGTTCCACCAGTCCTGTCCGAAGAACTTGAAGCGCTTGCCGATCGCCTCCTGGTCGGGCCAGAACTGGCGCGCCATCGTCTCGTTGACCACCACCACGTGCGGTGCTTCCACGTGGTCGCTCTCCGCGAAGTCGCGCCCGCGCACCAGCGCGATGCCCACCGCCTGCAGGTAGCCGGGCTCCACCGTGTTGAGCTGGACGAGGCGCCCGTTCTTCCGGTCGGAGGGGTCCACGCCCTCGGTGAAGACGGTGCGCAGGATGTCGCCCTGGAAGAGCGGGATCCCGGTGGACAGCGTCGCCTTCTCGACACCCGGCAGCGCGCGCACGCGCTCGAGCATGCGGCGCTGGAAGTCGCGCCCGCGCTCCTCGTCGTAACCCTGGGCGCCCAGGTTGATCGTCAGCACCGCCAGCCGCTCGTGGTCGAACCCGGGCGAGATCCTCTGCGCGCGCCCGAGGCTCTTCACGAAGAGCGCCGCTCCCAGCAGCGCGACCAGCGACAGCGCGATCTGGCCCGCGACGAGCACGTTGCGCAGGCTCCAGGGGCGGTTGCTGCCGGCGGATCCGCCCGCCCGCTGCTTCAGCTCCGACACCAGGTCCGGACGGGACGAGCTCAACGCGGGCGCCAGTCCGAACACGATCGCGGTCAGCAGCGACACCAGCGCGGTGAAGACGAGCACGCGCACGCCCGGCGTCAGGTCCAGCGAGTCGGCGGCCAGCGCGGGCGGCCGCGCCGCCCACAGCGCGCCCTGCGCCCAGTACGCGAGCAGCAGGCCCAGCGCGCCCGCCAGCGCGGCCAGCAGGAGACCCTCCGTCAGGAGCTGGCGGATCAGCCGCGCGCGGGAGGCGCCCAGCGAGAGCCGAACCGCCACCTCGCGCTGCCTCACCGATGCCCGCGCGAGCAGCAGGTTGGCGACGTTGGCGCACGCGATCAGCAGCACCAGCCCCACGATGGTCATGAGCAGGCCGCCCACGCGCACCAGGTTCTGGCGGAAGCCGGGATTGATCGTGGACTGGGCGAGCGGCCTCAGGGCCAGGCTGCGGCCGCCGTTGTCGTTGGGGTACTCGCGGGCCAGCTGGTCCGCGATCGTCTTGAGGTTGGCGTTCGCCTGATCGATGGTGACGGCGGGCTTGAGGCGGCCCACTGCCTGGAACAGCAGGGCGCGGCGCGAGTCGAAGTTCTCGGCGAAGAAGCCGCGCGCCACCTGCGGATGGGCCATCATCGGCACCCACAGCGCGGGCGTGCCGATGGCGTTGGCGCCCTTGAAGCCGGCCGGCGCCACGCCCACCACCGTGAACGCGCTGCCGTTGAGCGTGATCGTCTTCCCGACGATCGCGGGGTCGCCGCCCAGGCGGCGCTGGAAGAAGGCGTACGAGAGGACCGCGACCGGCTTCTCGCCGGGGACGCGGTCCTCGTCCGGCAGGAACCCGCGGCCGAGCACCGGCCGCACGCCGAGCAGGTCGAAGAAGTTCCCGCTGACCATCTCGCCGAAGATCTGGTCCGGCTCGCCGCTGCCCGAGAACGAGAGCGGGATGCCGTTGTGGACCGCGAGCTCGCTGAACACCGCGTTCTGCGCGCGGTAGTCCTCGAGGTTCGGGCGGGACGTCGGCAGGAAGTCCTGGAACGGGCCCCGGTTCCTCTCGTCCGTCGTGAACAGCGCCACGAGCGTCGACGCGTCCTTGACCGGCAGCGGGTTCAGCAGGACCGCGTTCACGACCGTGAAGATCGTGCTGTTGGCTCCGATGCCGAGGGCGAGCGACAGCACCGCCACCAGCGAGAAGCCGGGGTTCTTGACGAGCATCCGCGCGGCGAAGCGCAGGTCCTGCCAGAACGCGTTCATGGGCGGTCTCCCGAAGGGCGCGCTCCCCCGCTCGCGCGCCGCTCCTGGATTATCACCCCTGCGCGGGCGAGATCACTCCTCCTCGACGAAGGCCCGCAGCCGCGCGAGCGTCTCGTCCCAGCGCTCCGCGATCCGCTCCAGCGACCGGCGCGCGTCTTCGAGCGGCGCGGGCTGGAGCTGCCAGACCTGTTCGCGCCCCTGGCGCACGCCCCGGGCCAGGCCGGCGACCTCCAGCACCCGCAGGTGCTTGCTCACGGCCTGGCGCGTGACGTCGGCGCCCTCGGTGAGGCGCGCCACCGAGAGCGGTCCCTCGCGCCCGAGCCGGGCGACCAGGCGCAGGCGCGTCTGGTCGCCCAGCGCGGCGAACACGGGAGCCGCCCCGTCGATCGCGGCCGCCTCCGCGCGGCTACTGCGACTCGGAGACATGCCGCGCGATGTTCTTGACCTGTCCCTCCCAGCCTCCGGAGTTCATGCGGAACGCCTCCGCCCGGCGCTCGGCCGGGATGTGGTCGAAGCCCGACTCGGTGACCCGCAGCCGCGTGCCCTCGGGCACCTCGTCCAGCTCGAACACCACGAGCGTGGTGGGCTCCTTCGAGTAGTCCTTCGTCGGGTCGATCGCGTAGGGGTGCCAGCGGAACGAGAACAGCCGCTCCGGCTCGATCCGCTCCACCTCCACCTCGAACGCGACGTGCTCGTAGCCGGGGTGCGTGATGCGGCCGCGGGCCGGCTTCCCCGGCGCGAAGTCGTCCTTGATGTCGGCCCGGAACCAGCGGCCGAACTCGCGCGCGTCGGTGAGCGCCCGCCACACCCGCGAGCGGGGCGCGCGCATCACGATCTCCTTCTCGATCCGGTCGGTGCTGGTCTCGATCATACGCAACCTCCTGGTTGCATATTACGCCGGCCGCGCTCGTAGCGCAACCGTTCGGTTGCCTTTTTCGCCGTTAACCTTCGGCCGTCCCCGGACGTCGTTCCCGCGACAGGAGGTGGAAGTGCCCTACCCCGCAGTCCCCTACAGCCTCGTCGTCATCATCGTGAGCCAGATGTTCTTCGCGTCGTTCCTGCTGTTCCTGCTGGCCGGCTTCATGAGGGACCGGGCGCGGCGGCGCAGCGACCTGCAGATGCGCCTCCTGGACCGGTTCGGCTCCGCACCGGAGCTGCTGGCCTACCTCGAGAGCGAGGAGGGCCGCAGGCTCCGCGACGCCATCACGGGCCGCCGCTTCCAGGCCTTCCGGCAGGTCCTGGGGGCGATCCAGCTCGGCCTCGTGCTGGTCGCGCTGGGCGGCGGGCTCCTCTGGGCGGGGGTCCGGAACGGTGACGGCGACCTGATGACCGCGGCCGCCGTCTGTCTCTCGGTCGGGGCGGGGCTGCTCCTGGCGGCGGTCGTGTCGAAGCAGCTCCTCGTCCGCTGGAACGTCTGGACGGAAGACACCAGGGCCGCGGGTCGCTGACACGCGCAGCACGAGCTGAGCGGAGCCACGCCGCTGGACGCGGAGGATTTCGAGGCCGTCTACGCACGGACCATGCGCCCGCTGCGGGCCTATCTCCTGCGCCTCGGTGGCGACGCGGCGGTGGCGGACGACGTGCTGCAGGAGACCTACATCCGCTACCTCGGGATGGAGCCCGCGCACCGCGAGCGGTTCCCGGAGCGGCCCCTGCTGTTCCGCATCGCGACGAACCTGATGTACGACCACTTCCGGAGGAAGAGCCGCGACGAGCGCGCCGTGCGCGGGCTGTGGCCGTTCCGGACGGACGAGCGGCCCAGGCCCGTCGAAGGCGGCGACGTGGCACGCGCGTTCGCGACGCTCACCGAGCGCGAGCGTTCGCTGCTGTGGCTCGCCTACGTCGAGGAGTGGCGGCACGACGAGATGGCCCCGTGCCTCGGCGTGCGGCCAGCGAGCGTGCGCGTCATGCTGTTCCGCGCCAAGAGCGCGCTGGCCCGGGTGCTACGGAAGCGCGGCCTGGGCCCGAAGGAGGCGTCATGAAGGAATGCGAGCGGCACGGGTCGACACTGGCCCAGGCCCGCGCCGGCCAGGCGGACGCCCACGCGGCGGAGTGCGACCGTTGCCGCGACACGCTGGCGGTGGTCGACGCCCTCGCCCACCTGTCGGCCGACGCGAACCGGCTGCCGGCGCCCGCGGCCGACGCGCGCGTGTTGTTCCTCCGCTCGCGGTTCGTCGCGCGGCTGCAGGGCGAGCAGCGCCGGGCGGAGCGCTCCGAGCGGCCGCTCGTCTTCGCGCGCGTGGCCGCGCTGGCGGTGATGGCGGGCGTGATCGTATGGACCCTGCTCGGCGGGACAACCGTCGAGGCTCCGGCCGGCGCAGCCTCCAGCGCGGCCAGCCTGCTCTACGCGCTCTCGCGGCTCGCGCTCTGGCCGCTGGTCGTCGGCACGCTGGCCGCCGTCGCCACGGCGCGGTTCCTCTGGGTCGAGGACTGAAGCGACGCGCGCAGCCGGCGCAGCGCCAGCGAGAGGCCCGTGCAGACGAGGAACGTCCCCCCCAGCGAGGCCAGCCCCGCCACCACCTGTCCCGGCCACGAGAGCAGCTCGCCCGTGTGGATCCAACGCGCGGCCGTGCGCGTCTTCCGACCGCGTCCGAGCTCCGCGAAGGGCTCCCACTTCGCGACCGCGCCCGTCCGCGTGTCGAAGGAGAGCTGCGAGCGGCCATAGGGGCTCCGCCAGGAGCTGTCGGTGATGGCGACGGTCACGGGCGCCCCCGGACGCGGGACGCGCAGGACGCCCAGCGTCCAGGAGGGGACGCGCTCGCGCGCCGCGGCCCAGGCCCCGTCCAGCCCGGCGAACGGCTCCGCGGTCAGCGGCGCCTCGGCGCGCTCGCCCCGCGGCTGGGAGCCACCGCGATCCGCGGACCGGCCCTGGCCCCCGGCCGCCGCGGGAGGGGCCGTCGCGTACAGCAGGTTCCCGACAGCGGGGTACGAGATCACGAGGCCCGTCAGCGTGAGCAGGACGATCACCGGCGCGCACCACAGGCCGATCGCGTTGTGCCAGTTGAAGTCGCGCGCCTTTCCGCGCAGCCCTGCCTGGAACCACACGACGGCGCGCAGGCGGCGACGCGTCCAATCGGCGGGCCACCACAGGTACAGCCCGCTCAGGCCAAGGAAGAGGAATGCCGCGTTGCACGCGCCGGTGATGGCGCGGCCGGTCTCGCGTCCGTCGCCCTCGCGCGCGAGCCAGCGGTGCCAGTCGGTGACGCCGCGGAAGAACGCCCGCCACGCGGGCGCGCCCTGGCCCCGGACGTCGCCCGTGCGGGGATCCACGTACAGGACCGCGTCCCGCCCCGCGCCCACGAGCGCCGCCACCGCGGGGTCGGCGTCGAAGGTGAGGCTGGCCGGCCGCGCGTCCGGCCGCTGGGCCAGGACGCGCGCCAGCAGCGCCTCGGGCGAGAGAGGCGGCGCGGGCTGGGGCTCGACGCGCCTCTGCTCGCGCTCGACGAAGCGCAGCGCCTGCGGCTGCAGCGCGAGCAGGGCCCCGGTCGCGGACATGACGAGGACGACCAGGCCGGCGACGACGCCTGCGGTGAGGTGGATCCAGAAGACGACCCTGCGCATCTACAGCTCCGCCCAGCGCCGCAGCAGGTTGTGGTAGACGCCGATCAGCTGGACCGCCGAGGGATGGTCGGGCTGCTCGCGGCCCAGCTCCTGGATCGCGTGGTCCAGGTCGAACAGCAGCGTGCGCTCGCCGTCGTCGCGCACCATGCTCTGCACCCAGAAGAACGCCGCCAGGCGCACGCCCCGCGTCACGGGCCGCACGTGGTGGAGGCTCGAGGCCGGGTACAGGACGAGGTGCCCGGCCGGCAGCTTCACGCTGTGGACGCCGTACGTGTCCTCGACCACGAGCTCGCCGCCTTCGTACTCGTCGGGCTGCGAGAGGAACAGCGTGGCGGACACGTCCGTGCGCAGGCGGTGGGGCGTGCCCGGCACCTGCCGGACCGCGTTGTCGACGTGCGTGCCGAACGACTCCCCGCCCTCGTAGCGGTTGAACAGCGGCGGGAAGACGCGCAGCGGCAGCGCGGCCGACACGAACAGCGCGTTCTGCTGGAGCGCTCCGACGATCAGGTCGCCCAGCCGGCGCGCGGCCTCGGAGTCCTCGGACAGCTGGCGGTTGCGCTTGGCGCGGGCGGACTGGTGGCCGGCCGTGACCCGCCCGTCCACCCATTCGGCCTGGTCCAGCAGGCGCCGTGCCTCCGCCAGCTGCGTCGCGCCCAGCACGTCCGCGACGGGAAGCAGCACTCCTAGAACCCCACGTCGGCGGTGAGCAGCACCGAGCGTCCGGGCCCCGGCACGAAGTGGCCGCCGCCCACGCGGTCGATGTAGCTCTCGTCGGCCAGGTTGCTGCCCTTGAGACGCAGCGTGAGGTGGCGCCCGATCGGCCGCGCGGCCGTCGCGTCGATCACCCAGTAGCCCGGCGCCGTGCGCTGGCCGGAGTTGTTGTTGGTCCGGTCCGCGACGTACCAGGCGCCTCCGCCGACCTCGAACTGGCCGGGGAGCTGGACGGTGGTCCAGAGGCTGAACGAGTGGCGCGGCGTGTTGTTCACGGGCTGGCCCACCTCGGCCGGCGTGTTGGACTCCAGGATCTCGCTGTCCATGAACGTGTAGCCGGAGAACACGCTCCAGCGGCCGGTGAGCTGCCCGGTCGCGCCCACCTCGAAGCCGTCCACCTTCTGACGGCCGTCGAGCACGGTCGGCGGGTCGCCGGGGTTGATGCCGGGCGTGCGCGCGTTCGTCTTCTCGGTGCGGAAGAGCGCGCCCGTGAGCGAGAGACGACCCGAGGCCACGTCCCACTTCGCGCCCAGCTCGTAGCTGCGCGCCTTCTCCGGCTCGATCGCGACCGTGGCCGCCGTCAGCGTCAGCCCCTCCGCCGAGGGGTTGAAGGAGGTGCCGAAGCCGGCGTACACGCTGGCGGTGGGCGCCGGCTTGTACACGACGCCGAAGCGCCCGCTCCACATGTCGTCGCCGCGCTCCAGCGTGGTCGGGGCGCCGCCCACCGCGGTCTGGTCGTACGTGACGTCGAAGCGGTCCCAGCGCACGCCCGCGCTCACCTGCCAGCGATCGCCCAGCTTCGCGGTGTCGAACGCGTAGAACGCGAGCGAGTCCGCGGTGCCGTCGTTGACGGCCCCGGTGCGCGTGACGGGGCCGGGGTACGGAGCGCCGGTGTCGGGCTCGTACAGGTCCGCGAGCGGCGCCGTGGGCCCCGAGCGCGGGAAGTTCTCGGACGTCTCGCGCGAGGCCTCGAAGCCGACCGCGACCGCGTGCGCGACGGGACCGGTGGCGAAGCGCCCGATCGTGTCCAGCTGGCCGATGGCGATGCCGTCCGTCATGTCGCGCGACTGGAGCTGCCGGTTGAGGTCGGTGCTGGTGTTCACCGCGGCAAAGCGGGGCGCGGTGATCACGGAGTCGCGGCGCGTGCGCCCGTAGCGCGCGATGGCGCGAAGCGTGTACGCGGAGCCCAGGTCGCGCTCCAGGCGCGCGGTGGCCAGGTCCGTCCGCGTGTCCTCGTAGTCGCGCGTGGTGAGCCCGTAGTAGTTCGAGAAGTCGACCGGCGGCGCCTGGTCACTGTAGGCCGCGAGCTCCGGGTTCGTGTTGGCGGGCACCCAGGGCAGCCCGTAGTCGGGCTGGTTGTCCTGCTCGAGGTGCGACCAGGCGAGCGTGAAGCGTGTCGGCGTGCCCAGGCCCAACGCCAGCGACGGCGACACGCCCCACCGACGGCTGGTCACCTGGTCCCGGCCCGGCGTGTCGGCGTCCGTGAACATCGCGGTCAGGCGCGCCGCGCCGCTCGCGGCCGTGAAGGGCTGGTTGAGGTCCGCCGTGCCCCGCTTGTACGCGTCCGAGCCGAAGCCCACGCTGGCGGCGCGCGCGTCACCCGTGCGCGCGAACTTGCTCACCAGGTTCACCGAGCCGCCCGTCGACCCGCGGCCCGCGAACGACGATGCGGGCCCCTTCGAGACCTCCACCTGCTCGACGTTGTAGGGATCGCGCGAGTAGCCGCCGAAGTCGCGCACGCCGTCGATGAACACGTCGGTGCGGGCGCTGAAGCCGCGGATCGACAGGTTGTCGCCCGCGGGCACCCCGCCCTCGCCGGCCTGGATGCTGATGCCGGTCACGTTGCGCAGCACGTCGCGCAGCGTGGTCGCGACCTGCTCGCCGATGACGGCCTGGGGCACGACAGTGATCGTCTGCGGGATGTCGCGCAGCGGCGCCGTGTACTTCGGCGACGCGGGCTGGGCCACGCGGGCGCTCACGTCCACGGTCTCGGCGAGGCGGAGCTCGAGCACGACGGCCTCGCCCTCGAAGCGGTAGGCCACGCCCGTGCCCGCGAGGAGGGCGCGCAGCGCCTGCTCGGCCGTGAAGACGCCCTTGACGCCCGCGGAGTTGATGCCGGCGACGACCTCGGCCGGGGCGTGCACCTCCATCGCCGCCGTCTGCCGGAACGTGGCCAGCACCGCGTCGAGCGTGCCCGCCGGGACGTCGAAACGGAAGACAGGCCGGTCGCCCGCCTCGGCGGCCGCCGCCGTTGCGGGCGCTTCGAGGCCGGCGGGAAGGCCCGCCTCCACGCGGCTGCCCATGGGCCCCAGCGCCAGCATCGAGCCAGCCAGCCACCACGGCGGCACCGAGCGCCGCGACGTCCTGCTCCTGGCCTTCACCCGGATCGTCACAGACGGCCTCCTTCCCGCATCCAAGCTGAAAATGAACGTGACATTCATTTTCAGTTTCGACATGCGCGCGTACGAGCGGTCCTCCGTCGAGGCGGACGCCGGCCCGCTCCCGGCGGTGTCGCTAGAACCGCGTCGTCAGGGAGACGCGCAGGGCGCGCGGCGAGCCGGGGCTGATGTTCGTGTTGTTGTGCGCCGAGGCGTAGTAGGTCTCGTCGAGCGCGTTCTCCACGTTGACCTGGGCGCGCAGGCGCGTCCCCAGCGAGCCGTAGGCAGCCGCGTCGACGCGCGTGAAGCCGGGCAGCACCACGGTGTTGTCGGTGGACGTGAACATCTCCGTCCGGTGGACGAGGCCCAGGGCCAGGCCGAAGCGCGGCGTGAAGTCGTACCGGTTCCACAGCGAGAGCGTGTGCTCGGGCAGCTGCGCCAGCCGGGCGCCCGCCTGCGCGGTCGCCGACACCGAGCGCGTGATCTCACCGTCCTGGTAGGCGTAGCCGCCCAGCACGGTCCAGCCCGTGGCCAGCGTGCCGCTCACGCCCAGCTCGACGCCCCTGGTCCGCTGCGCGTCCACCAGCACGGTGACGGCCGGGTCGTTCGGGTCGGGCACGGCCACGTTCTCGCGGTCGAGGCGATAGGCGGCGCCGGTGACGGAGAAGCGGGCCCCGACGTCCCACTTCGCGCCCAGCTCGTAGTTCACGAAGCGCTCCGGGTCGAGCGACTCGTTCGTGGCCGACAGCGACGAGAGCTGCTCGCCGGCACGGGGCAGGTACGAGAGCGAGTAGCTGCCGTAGACCGAGACATGCTCGAAGGGTTTGTAGACGAGGCCGACGCGCGGCGAGACCAGGTTGTCCTGGCTGTCCAGGTCCGAGGAGTCGCGGTTGTTGTGGAAGTCCACCGAGAAGCGGTCGAAGCGAAGGCCCAGGATCGCCTGCCAGCGCGGCGAGAGCGCGAGCTGGTCCTGCAGGTAGACGGCCGCCACGCGGGCGACGGTGTGGTTGTCGGCGTTCGTGGCGCTGGGCCGGAAGGTCGTCGGCAGCGAAGTCCGGGGTTCCGACAACGGCACCTGCACGGTGGTGACGTTCGGTCCGAGCGTCGTGAAGTAGGCCGTCGTACGCCGGTTGTCGTTGACCTGGCGTCCCAGCTCGAACCCGGCCAGCAGCGTGTGGCCGACGGAGCCCGTCTTGTGCGAGACGACGAGGTCGTTCTGCACGAACAGGTTCTGCCGCTGCGTGCCGTCGTTGTAGCCCGAGATGCTGACCGTCGTCCCGGCCGCGTTCACGGCGCCCGGGAAGATGTTCTGGTAGAACTTGTCGTAGTCCGCGAAGCGCGCACGGCTGCGCAGGGTGGCCTGTCCCCGGAAGCGATGCTCCAGCTCGGCCGAGGCACTGTTCACGGTGACACGGCTGAAGCTGTCGTCCGGGTTGCCGAAGAACGTCCCCGGGTCTGTCTCGACCGGCAGCCCGGCGAACGAGGAGATCCCACGGTCCGCCGTGCGGTCGTCGTGGAAGTGCTCGTACCCCGCGCGCACCGTGGTGTCGGGCCCGACCGCGAACGCGAGCGTCGGGTTCACGCCGTAGCGCTCGAGGTCGACGTCGCTTCGGTAGCTCTCGGAGTTCTCGTAGACGCCGGTGACGCGGGCGGCCAAGTGGTCGTTCAGCGGGTGGTCGACGTCGGCCGTCACGCGGCGGTTGCTCCAGGAGCCCCCCTGCAGGCCGATCTCGCGCGAAGGCGCCCAGTTGGCCTGCCGGACCACGCGGTTGAGCACGCCGCCCACGCCGCCGCGGCCGAAGATCATCGCGTTCGGGCCCTTGAGCGCCTCGACGCGCTCGACGTTGTAGAGGTCGCGGAAGTACTGGGCGTCGTCGCGGACCCCGTCCACGAAGAAGTCCGAGGTGGAGCTGTTGCCGCGGAAGATCGGCGTGTCGCGGTTCCCCTCGCCCTGGGCCATGCCCACGCCGGGCACGTAGCGCACCAGGTCGCCCATGTTCTGCATCTGCTGCTCGGCGATCTGGTCGCGCGTGACCACGCTGACCGACTGCGGCACGTCGCGCAGCAGGGTGTCGGTGCGCGTCGCGGTGCTGGTGCGCACCACGTTCGGCCGCGGGGCACGGACCGTCACCTCCTCGACCAGGCCCTCCGGCTGGAGGACGACCCGCAGCCCGTTGCGGGCGCGGTCCAGGCTGACCGTCTCCTGGCTCATCCCCGTCGCCTGGATCGTCAGCACGAGCGGTCCCCCGGGGGCGGTCGCGAACTGGAACCGGCCGGTGGTGTCCGTCGAGGTGGTCAGGCCCGGCCCCTCGCCCGCCTGCAGGGCGATGTCCGCCCCCACCAGGATCGCGCCCGTCGCGTCCACCACCACCCCGCTGACCGCCGCGGGATCGGCGGCCGGCTCGGCGGCGGCCGCGGCCGGCAGGGCCATCGCCAGGACGAAGGGAATCAGCGAAGTGTGCATCCGTCGGTGTCTCCTTGCCGGGGGGCCGCGTGGGCCCGCTGAACCTGAAAATGAAATCGAATTTCATTTTCATTGCGGGGAGGGTATCGCGGCCCCGGCGGGATGTCAAGAGTCGTCACGCGGAAGCGACGGAACGTTTGACTTTCGCTTTTTGTTCGTACTATTCTGGCCGTTCCCCAAGCACCAGGAGGTGGTCGTGAACGATCTCGAGTTCTGCATCGTGCGCCGCAAGGCCGAAGCGCCGGCCTTCCTGCGCGTGCTGAAGGCGCTTCCCCCGGACCGCCTCGACTATCAGCCCGACCCCAAGGCGCGCAGCGCCCGGGACCTGGCCTGGGTCATGGCGGTCGAGGAGCTGGCCCTGCTGGGCGTCCTGGAGAAGGGCGCCGTCGACTGGCCCTCCGACGCCGCTCCGGCGAGCGTCGACGAGATCGCCGCCGCGTACGAGAAGTGGAGCGGGGCGGTGACCGCGAAGCTGGCGAGCCTGGACGAAGCCGCCTGGCGGAAGGGCGGCGTCCTCCGGTTCGGGGGCGCGGCCTGGGAGGCCCCCCTGGCCGACATGACCTGGGGCCTGCTCTTCGACGCCATCCACCACCGCGGGCAGCTCAGCGTCTACCTGCGCCCGATGGGCGGCAAGGTGCCCTCGATCTACGGCCCGTCGGCCGACGATGCCGGGATGTAGCCCGGCGAGCGGCTACTTCTTCTTCACACGCGCGCAGGCCCTCTCCTCGCCGGCCGCGCAGCCCTGCTTGAAGAGGGCCGCGGCGCGGACGGGGTCCTGCGACGCGGCGGGGCCCGACAGGTGCAGCACCGCGAGGTCGTAGCAGGCGACGCCCACCGCGCCGTCGCACGCCTTCTTGTACAGCTGCGCCGCCTTGCCCACGTCCTTGGGCACGTACTCGCCGCGCAGCAGGTGGCGGCCCATGCTGTAGCAGTCGGGCGCGCTGCCCCCGGTGCACGACTTGTCGTACAGCTCGAGGGCCTTGCGGATGTCGCGCCCGACGCCCTCCGCGCGCTCGTACATCGGGCCCAGCTTGGTGCAGGAGCGGAGGTCGCCCCGCTCGCAGCCCTCCTTGTAGAAGCCCGCGGCCTTGACCATGTCCTTCGCGACGCCGTGGCCGCCGCTGTAGAACGTCCCCAGGTAGAAGCAGCCCCGCAGGTCGCCGCCCGTGCAGCCCTGGCGATACAGCGCCGCGGACTGCGCGACGTCCACCGGCATCCCGCGGCCGGCCGCGACCAGCGCGCCCAGCTCGATGCAGCCGCTCGACGCGCCGCCGTCGCACGCCTTCTTGAACAACTTCCCCGCCTCGGCGTAGTCCTTCTTGACCGGCGGGGTGCCGTTCTGCTGGAAGAGCCCGAGGCTGTAGCAGCCCCAGGGCTCGTCGCCGGTGCAGGCCTGCTCGTAGAGCGTGGCCGCGCCCTTCAGGTCCTTGGGCGTACCCGCGCCGCGCTCCTTCGCCACCCCGAGCTGGTGGCAGCCCGACATCGCACCCGCGTCGCACGACTTCTGGAAGAGCGCCAAGGCCTTCGCCGGGTCCTTCTTCACCCCCTCGCCCGCGCCGTACATGATCCCCAGCTGCGTGCAGCTCGAGCCGTCGCCGCCCTCGCACGCCTTCTGGAAGAGCTCGGACGCCTTGACGGGGTCCTTCACCACCACGAGCCCGTCGCGGTGCATGGACGCGAAGAGGCCGCAGGCGCGCCCGACGCCTTCCGCGCAGCCCTTCTTCAGGAACTCCGCCGACTTGCCCAAGTCCTTCTCGACCTCCTTGCCCGACCAGTACAGCTCGCCGGCCCGCGTGCAGCCCTCCCCACTGCCCATGTCGCAGGCCCGCTGGAGGTAGGTCGAGGCCTTGACGATGTCCTTGTCGTTGCCCGGGGCCCGGTGGATCTCGGCCATCTCCAGGCACGACTCGGCGTGGCGGAGGTCGCACGCCTTCTTGAACAGGCCGGTCGCCTTGCCGAGGTCCTTGGCGGCGCCCTGGCCGCTGCGGTGCATCGTCGCCAGCTTGTGGCAGTCCGCGGCCGCGCCCTTGTCGCAGCTCTTCTTGAGCGACTTCTCGTCCTCCGCCGCGGCGGCGGCGGGAGCGGCCGCCTTGGGCGCGTCCTGCGCGAGACATGGGGCGGCCAGGAACAGGAATGCGAGGGACCAGCGCATCGAGGCCATGGCGGGACCACCTTTCGAGTGTGTTCTTACCCGAGTTTTCCCCCGGCGTCCACGCTGCCTCCCGGCCGGGCCCGGAGGACCAGGTCCAGCAGCCCAGCGGCCCGGCTGCCCGCCGGCAGGGCCGCGCGAAGGGCCTCCCCCAGCGGCCCGATGCCCTCGGCCAGGCGCCGGGACCGTGCCGAGGCCGCCTCGCGGTCCTTCGCGGCCGCGAGCCGCCCGGCCAGCGCCGCGTGGAGCTCCTCGAGAGCGACGTAGATGAGCAGCGCGTGCGTCATCACGGGCACCGGGCGCCTCCGGCCGGTGAGGGGCGACGTGACCTCCACGTGCTCGCCCGGCAGGCCCTCGAGCGGCTCGTCCCACCACCAGTGCCACAGGCGCTGGTGGTAATACTCGTGCACCAGGCCCTCGGCCAGACCCAGGGGCGTCTCGTGGAACGGGTTCAGGAAGAGCCCGCCCAGGTACCGCAGGCGCAGGTTGAAGCTGGAGCGGACGGTCCCGAAGTCGGTGGTGAGGACCAGGACCGAGAAGCAGCGGCGCACCTCGGCATGGAGGCCCGGGTCGTAGAGCCGCACCAGCTCGAGGGCCTCCTCGACGTCGCCCAGCAGCTCCGCGTCTTCCCTTGCGGACGGCACGTCCGGGTAGAGGTCCGCACCGAGCAGGTCGCGGAAGAGGCCCGGCCGTGGGAAGTAGACGCGGAGGCCCGACGCGTCCGCCCAGCAGCCTTCGACCGGCGAAAGCCGCCCCTCGCTCGCGCGGTGGACGCCCGGGGCGCGCGCCGACCGGTGATAGCCGTCCGTCGTCCCCGCGCCCAGGTCGTCCGAGAGCCCCGCGTGCCATCGCAGCTTGGCGACGAGCGTGTCGCACTGGCTGTCACCCACGAAGCGGGACGCGATCAGGAACGGATAGATCTCGGGGTTGGCGGACGCGGCGGGCGTGGCCTCCAGCGCGCCGGCGAGCGCCTCGAGGGCCGTCGCGCGCGGCGCGAGGTTCCGGTTGGCCGCGACGTGGCGGCGGAGGATCTCCGCGGGCAGGCGGGTGCGTCCCTCGTGGAGGCGGTCAGGATGCGCCGCGTCCGAGAACTCGCGCGCGACCGTGTCCAGGAGGTTCATGGGCGGGCACCAGTGTCCCGTCCCGCGACGCCATGGGCAAGCGGCCATTGCCGCCGTCGCCCGCCTTGGGCTACCGTTCAGGCTCCATGCGGGGTCCCCTCTCCCTCGAAGGCCGCATCGCGCTGGTCACCGGGGCCGCCCGCGGGATCGGCGCGGCCATCGTGCGCGCCTTCGTGGCCGCCGGCGCGCGCGTGGGCGCGCTCGACCGCGACCGGGACGGGCTGCGTGCGCTCTGCGAGCCGATGGGCGACGCGGTGCTGCCCATCGCGGCCAACGTCGCCAGCACCGCCGAGGTGGCGGAGGCGACCGCGCACCTGCTGGACCGCTGGGAGCGCGTCGACATCCTGATCAACAACGCGGGCATCGTGCGCGACGCCACCACCGGGCGCGTCACGGACGAGGACTTCGGGCTGACGATGAATGTGAACCTGAAGGGCGCCATGGCCTGCGCGCGCGCCGTGGCGCCGGGGATGGTCGCGCGCGGCTACGGGCGCATCGTGTCCGCCAGCTCGGTGGTGGCCCGCACGGGCAACTACGGCCAGACGGCCTACGCCGCCAGCAAGGGCGGCATCATCGGGATGACGCGGGTGTGGGCGCGCGAGCTGGGCCCCAAGGGCATCACGGCCAACGTGGTCGCGCCGGGCTTCATCGACACCGAGATGCTGCGCAGCGTCCCGGCCAAGGTGATCGACGAGGCGTGCGCGCGGCTGCCCGCCCGCCGGCTCGGCCGCCCCGAGGAGGTCGCGAACGTCTACCTGTTCCTGGCCTCGGACTCCGCGGCCTTCGTGAACGGCGCGGTCGTCGGCGTGGACGGCGGGCAGCGCCTGTAGTGCTGCGTCGCCCACCCGCCTGGGCGGGGGCCGTGCTCGGGCTCGCACTGGCGGCGCGCCTGCTGTTCCTGCTCCTGGCCGACCAGCCGCTGCTCTACACGCACCAGTACACGTACTTCACGAGCGCCCTGCGCATCGCGGAGCATCCCCACCCGCTCGCGTACGTGTGGTCGAGCGACGAGTGGCGCACGTGGGACCAGCACTGGACGATCGCGCCGCTCTACCACCTCTTCGCGGCGGCGGTCTTCAAGCTGTTCGGCGCGCACCTGCTCGTCCTGCGCCTGATCCAGGCCGTGCTGGACGCGGTCGCGGCCGTCGGCGTGGCCTGGCTGGGACGGCGGACCGCGGGACCGCGTGGCGTGTGGGCCGGAGTCGCGTACGCGTGCTACTGGCCCGCGGTCGAGATGAGCACGTGGACGATGACGGAGAACCTGCACACGGTCCTCTTCGTGTCCGCGGTCGTGCTGCTGGCACTCGAGAGCGAGCGGCCGTCGCGCGCCGTCTCGTTCCTGGGTGGCGTCCTGGTGGGGCTGGCCGCGCTCACGCGGTCGGTGTCGACGGTGTTCCTGGGCCTGGCCGCGCTGCGGCGCGCGTGGGCCGAGCGGACCCGCGCGGGGCTGGCGGCGGCCTCGCTCGTCCTGGCGGGCGGCGCCTGCGTGATCCTTCCCTGGACCGCGCGCAACGCGTTCGTGATCCACGAGCCGGTCCTGATCGAGTCCGCCGCGTTCGAGAACATCTGGTACGCGAACCACCTGGTGGACCGCGAGACGTTCCTGCAGCAGGAGCGCGAGGTGCACTCGCAGCCGACGCCCGCCGCCAAGCGGTCCAAGGCGCTCGGTTTCGCGCTCCAGGGCATCGCGGCGCGTCCGCTGGCCTTCCTGGACAAGGTCCGCGCGAACTTCTGGCACTTCCTGCGGCTCGAGGGGCTGCACAACCTCCTCCGCATCGAGCGCTCGCTGGAGCCGTGGCGGCACCTGGGCACGCTGCTCCTGGACGACCTCGTGTTCGTCGCCTGCATCGCGCTGTTCGTGCCGTTTGCGGTCGCGGGCCGGCCATCCCCGGCGCGGCAGCTGATCCTGCTGTGGTGCGCGTACTACCTGTTCATGGTCGTCGTGGTGTTCCACAACGAGATCCGCTACCGCAGCGCCTTCGTGCCGTTCGCGCTGGCGGGGGCGGCGGGCGGCGCGGCCGTGCTGTGCGACGCGGCCGAGCGCGCGCGGCTTCGCGTGCGCACGGGGGCGCTGGCGGGGATCGCCCTGGCCCTGTCGATGCTGTGGCCCTTCGCCGGGCCGGCGGCGCGCGCCGTGCGCGCCTGGCACGCGATGCGCCCGGCGACGGCCTCGGCCGCCGCGGGCGACCGCGTGACGGCCTGGCTGCGGACGGAGCGGGCGGCCGCGCACGATCCCAGCTCGCCCCGGCCCTGGTTCCTGCTGGCGCGCGCCTTCGCGTGGCACGACCAGCCGCAGCGCGCGCTGGCCGCCCTGCTGCGGGGCGCGCCGCTCGCGACGGCCGCCAACTGGAGCGCGCCCATCGGACGGCCGCGCTTCTGGCGCGAGATGGACATGGACCACGACGCGCGCCGCGCCGGCCGCCATCTCGACCGCATCTCGTGGGACACCGACCCCTGGCTGGTCCTGGAGGTGGCCTGGCGCGACCTGCCGCCGCCGCGTACGGACGAAGTGGTGCTGGGGAGCGGGCACGACTACGGGGCCGTGCGCGGGTTCCTCCATCCACGCGGCGCCGAGCCGCCCATCCACCTGCACCGGCTGGAGTGGAACCGCTACGACCGGATCGGCGGGCCGCAGCCGCCGCCGGGCACGCACCGCTGGAGCCGGCACCGCGCCTGGCTGCGGCTGCGACCGGCGACGGAGGCGCCGACGTACGACGTCACGCTGGTCATGGGCTCGCCGTTCCCTTCCCCGCTCGAGGCCCCCCGGGTGACGGTCTCGTCCGACGGCGTGACGCGGACGTTCGCGCTCGACCGCGAGCTGCGTCCGTACCTCCTCCCCGGCGTGCGCGCGACCTCCGGGGTGGTGGCGGTGCGGCTTTCGGCCCCCACCTGGAGCCGCGCGGGCGAGCCCGCGGACCAGGGCATCCGCGTCGATCGCATCGCCCTGGCGCCCGCCTCGCGATAGATCACTTCCCCCCTTGACGCGGGCCGGTGGTTTTGGACATCGTCCAGCTCGAGAGGTGGCCATGAAGCTGCGAGTGAACGGCCGGCTCCACGAGGTGGACGCCCCCGCCGACATGCCGCTCCTGTGGGTCCTGCGTGAGCTGCTGGGGCTCACGGGCACCAAGTTCGGCTGCGGGATGGCGCAGTGCGGCGCCTGCACGGTGCACGTGGACGGGAACCCCGCCCGCTCCTGCGTGATGCCCGTGAGCGCCGTGGGCGACCACGAGGTCACCACGATCGAAGGGCTCTCGCCCGACGGCGCGCACCCCGTGCAGCGCGCCTGGATCGAGGAGGACGTCGTCCAGTGCGGCTACTGCCAGCCCGGGCAGGTGATGGCGGCGGCCGCGCTGCTCAAGGCGAAGCCCAGGCCGACCGACGGGGACATCGACGCCGCGCTGTCGGGCAACGTCTGCCGCTGCGGCACCTACCCGCGCATCCGCGCCGCGGTGCACCGCGCGGCGAGCGGGAGGTAGCCATGGCCACGACCGGCATGGACCGCCGCCGCTTCCTGGCGACCGCCGCCCGGGCCGCGGGCGGCCTCACGATCGCGTTCCACGCGGGCCCGCTCGTCGCGCAGGAGGGAGCACCCGCCGGGCCCGCCGAGAAGCCGCTGCCGGACCCCAACGCGTTCCTGAAGATCGCGCCCGACGGCACGGTCACCGTGCTGCTCTCCCACTCCGAGATGGGCCAGGGCATGTGGACCGGCCTCGTGATGCTGCTGGCGGAGGAGCTCGACCTGGACTGGTCGAAGGTGCGCGTCGAGCACGCGCCCGCCGCGCCGGCGTACGCGCACACCGCGTTCGGCATGCAGATGACGGGCGGGTCGACCAGCATCTCGTCCGAGTTCGACCGCTACCGGCAGGTGGGCGCGCTCGCGCGCACGCTCCTGGTCGAGGCGGCCGCGAAGCATTGGAGCGTGCCCGCGTCGTCCGTCCGTGTCGAGAAGGGCGCGCTCGTCGCCGGCAGTCGCCGCGCGTCGTTCGGCGAGGTGGCGGACGCGGCGGCCCAGCTGCCGCGGCCGGCCGCGGTCGCGCTGAAGCCGCGCTCGGGCTGGACCGTGATCGGCAAGCCGCGCAAGCGGCTCGACTCGGCGGCCAAGGTCACCGGGGCCGCGACGTTCGGGATGGACGTGCGCTTCCCCGGCCTGCTCACGGCGCTGGTCGAGCGCTCGCCGTACTTCGGCGGCAAGGTCAGGCGCTTCGATGCGGCCGACGCGCTCAAGGTGCCGGGCGTACGCAAGGTCGTCGAGGTGCCGTCGGGCGTCGCGGTGGTGGCCGATCACTTCTGGGCCGCGAAG